>JBKOWA010000600.1:0-5809 GCA_046724155.1 Actinomycetota bacterium | reverse complement strand
GAACGTCACGTTGGCGGGGCGTTCGGCCAGCCGCCGCATCAGGTAGGCGTACCACTCGTCGCCGTAGGGTACGTAGACCCGGACCCGCTCGCCGAGCCCGATCAGCCGGCGCTGCTCGTCCGGGCGCACACCGTACAGCATCTGGTACTCGTAGCTGCCGCGCCCACGGCCGTACCAGCGGGCCCGCTCGTCGGCGATCGCGACCAGCCGCGGGTCGTGGGTGGCCACCATCGGGTAGCCGGCGCCGGCCATCAGCACGTTCAGGCACCGGACGTAGGACCGGTCCACCTCGTGCTGGTCGGCGAACGCGACCTCGGGCGGCTCGTCGTAGGCCCCCTTGCACAGCCGGACCCGGGAGCCGGCGTAGGCCAGCTCGCGGCAGTCGGCCTCGGTGCGCCGCAGGTACGCCTGCAGCACCGCGCCGGTGTCCGGGTAGTCGCGGCGCAGCTGGGCCAGGATGGCCAGCGTCGAGTCGGTGGTGGTGTGGTCCTCCATGTCGAGCGTCACCGTGGTGCCCACCGCGCGCGCCGCGGCGCAGATGTCCCGCGCATGCTGGACGGCCAGCGCCTCATCCAGCGCCTGGCCGATCGCGGACAGCTTGACGCTGACCTCCGCGCCCGCGGTCAGCCCTTCCTCGGCCAGCCGGTGCAGCAGCGTCAGGTACGCCTTGGCGGTGGCGGCGGCGTGCTCCGGTTCGGTGGTGTCCTCGCCGAGATGGTCCAGGGACACCGCCAGCCCCTGGCTGGTCAGCTTCCCGCACACCTGGATGGCATCCTCCACCCCCTCGCCGGCCACGAAGCGGCTGATCACGTTCCGGCTGACCGGGGCGTGCGTGACCAGCCGTTTCAGGCCGTCGTTGCGGGCGGCCGCCAGGATCACCGAACGCAGCAGCATGGCGCACAGGGTAGGACCGTGCCGGCAACCCCGCTCAACGGCGACCGGATCGGGGTGCCCGCCGGCCACGGGGATCCACGCCGGCGGTGCGCGGTGGCTCTGCTGCCGCTCAGTTCGGCACGGCGACCCGGGCGCAGGCCAGGTGCAGCCGGGTGAACGCCAGCGCCTCGGCCAGGTCGGCCTCGCGCTCCTCCCGGTTCGCGGCCCGCCTGGTGTTCACCTCGATGACCACGTTGCCGGTGAAGCCGCGCACCGCCAGGCGTTCCAGGACCTCCGCGCACGGCTGCCCGCCGCGGCCGGGGACCAGGTGCTCGTCCCGGGCCTGTCCGGTGCCGTCGGCCATGTGCACGTGGCCCAGCCGGTCACCCATCCCGGCCAGCATCTCCAGCGGGTCCGACCTGGACACCGCGGTGTGCGACAGGTCCAGGGTGAGGCGGCCGTAGTCGCCCATCGTCGGGTCCCAGTCCGGGGCGTACGGCGAGACCTCCCGGCCGCGGACCCGCAGCGGGAACATGTTCTCCACCGCGAACATCACGTCGGACTCGCCGGCCATCCGGTCGATGCCCTCGGCGAACTCACGGACGTAGCCGCGCTGCCAGCGGAACGGCGGGTGCACCACGACGGTGGACGCGCCGAGCCGCTGCGCCGCTGCGCGGGCCTTGACCAGCTTCTCCCACGGGTCGGTGCCCCACACCCGCTGGGTGATGACCAGGCAGGGAGCGTGCACCGCCAGGATCGGCACGCGGTAGAAGTCCGACAGCCGGCGCAGGGCCTCGGCGTCCTGACTGACCGGGTCGGTCCACACCATGACCTCGACGCCGTCGTACCCGAGCCGGGAGGCCAGCTCGAACGCGGCGACGGTGGACTCCGGGTAGACCGATGCGGTGGAAAGCCCGACACGTGCGTTCGGCACCGACACCGGCGGCAGGGGTAGGGCAGTCATGATGCTCAACTTTACGCCGTGTGATCGAGCCCGCACCGGATCCTGGTGGAATGTCACACCAGGTACACACGAGCGAAGGTTTGGCTCAGACCAGCTCCTCGTCCAGGTAGCACCACCGCCAGACCTCGCCCGGCTCGAACGACCGGATCACCGGGTGACCGGTCCCGTTGAAGTGGGCCGTGGCGTGCCGCTGCGGGGAGGAGTCGCAGCAGCCCACATGCCCGCAGGTCAGGCACATCCGCAGGTGGACCCAGTGCAGGCCCAGCTGCAGGCACTCCTCGCAGCCGTCCGGGGTGACCGGCTTCGGCTCGGGGCCCAGCGCGGCCGCATGCTCACATATCACCCACCCATCATGCCGGCTGGCGCGCGCCCGCGCCGAACGTTGTCCGCCGCATTCTGGCGGAGGCACCCGCGAATCCCGGGGGCCGTCCCGGCCAGGGACTACCGGGGCCACGGGCAGCGGCCCGGGCCGGCAGCCCGAACGGGGTCCCGTGGCCCGCCTGGCGCGTGAGAGGTTTGGGCAGTCTGCCGGCCCGGCTCGTCGGGTGGCCTTCGCGACTGGGGGTGGGGCGGTGCACGGAGGTGTCCTCGGCGTGCTGGGGTTGGTCGCGGTGGCCGCCGCCGTGGCCGGTGCGGCTCGCAAGCTGAACTGGTCCGCCCCGCTGCTCGCGGTGCTCGCCGGGCTGGTCGGCTCGAGGCTGCCGGGCGTGCCGGACTTCCGCATCGAGCCCGACATCGTGCTGTCGCTGATCCTGCCGCCTTTGCTGTTCTCCGCGGCACTGGACAGCTCGTACCTGAACTTCCGGCGCAACCTGCGGGCGATCGGGCTGCTGTCGGTCGGGCTGGTGCTGTGCACCGCGCTGCTGGTGGGCTGGGTCATGTACCTGGTCGTGCCCGCGCTGACGCTGCCCGCGGCGATGACCTTCGGCGCCATCGTCGCCCCGCCGGACGCGGTGGCGGCAATCGCGATCGCCCGCAAGGTCGGCCTGCCGCGGCGTCTGGTGGTGATCCTGGCCGGGGAGAGCCTGGTCAACGACGCCACCGCGCTGACCGCCTACCGGGTCGGGGTGGCCGCGGCGGTCGGCACCGGGTTCTCGTTCCTGTTCGCGGGCGGGGTGTTCCTGGTCGCCGCGGCCGGCGGGGTCCTGGTCGGGCTGGCCGTCGCCTGGGCGGTGAACCGGCTGCTGCAGCGGCTGACCGACGCCGTGCTGGAGAACGCCCTGATGCTGCTGGCGCCGTTCATGGCATTCCTGCTGGCCGAGACGGTGCACGCCTCGGGAGTGCTGGCGGTGGTGGTGGCCGGCCTGCGGATCGGGCACCGGCTGCCGCGGGTGGCCACCTACGCCTCGCGGCTGCAGGCGGACTTCGTCTGGAAGATGCTCAACTTCCTGCTGGAGTCGGTCGTCTTCGTCCTGATCGGCCTGCAGCTGCGGACCGTGCTCGACGGCCTGCAGTCCTGGTCGCGGGCCGCGCTGGTGGGCTGGGCCGCCGTGGCCCTCGCGGTGGTGATCGTGGCCCGGTTCGTCTGGGTGTTCCCGGCCACCTACCTGCCGCGGCTGCTGTCCGCCCGGCTCCGGGCCCGGGACCCGATGCCACCCTGGCAGTGGACCGTGGTGGTCAGCTGGGCCGGCATGCGCGGCGTGGTGTCGATCGCCGCGGCGTACGCGCTGCCCGCCGACTTCCCCCGCCGGGACCTGGTCACCTTCCTCACGTTCTGCGTGGTGATCGGCACCCTGGTGCTGCAGGGTTTCACGCTGCCCGCGGTGATCCGCCGGCTCGGGGTGGTCGACGCCGGGGAGCGGAAGGCCGACGACCTCGCCGAGGCCGCCGCGCAGCACAGCGCGATCAACGCCGCGCTGGCCCGGCTGGAGGAGTTGCTGGCCGCCGACGGGGACGTACCGGAGGATGTCGAGCACCGGCTCCGGGAGAAGGCCGAGATCCGCTCGCTGGCCGCCTGGGAGCGGCTGGGCGGCGAGTCCGGCGAGCAGCGCCGGGAAACCCCGACCGAGGCCTACCGGCGGCTGCGCAGGGAAATGCTGGAGTCCGAGCGCGCGGTGTTCGTCCGGATGCGGGACGAGGGCCGGATCGACGACGAGGTGCTGCGCCGGGTCCAGTTCGAGCTGGACCTGGAGGAAGCGATGATGTCCCGCGACTCCTGACCCCGAGCCTGGCAAACGAATCGGCTTGGCATCGCAACGACAGCCGGCGTGGCGCGCTGACATATCGTGCCGGCGGAACGCCGAACGGGGTTATGCTGGGTCTTCGCAGCTGGTCGGAGGGTACGGTCAGGCGGCTACTGGCTGTGCGCGAAGATGGGGAGCGACACCAGAAGACGGGTGGGCCACATCAGGCTGCAGAGCAGGAGATGCCGAGTAGGGAGATGTGGTGGCAGCGCAGGCGTCGCTGAAAGGGACTGGTCCTACCGAGTTCGACGTCCCCGAGCTGGTGAAGTTGGCTGCCGACGGAGTGCTTCGCATTCCGTCATTTCAGCGCGCTTTCGTCTGGGATGCATCAGACGTCCGACAGCTGTTCGACAGCCTGTATCGCGGTTTTCCGATCGGCACGATATTGCTCTGGCGTAAGGAAGGTCCGGCGGGTTCGGTGTCGTTCGGGCCGATTCGAGTCGAAGTTCCCGAACGCGCTGACGCGCTCTGGGTAATTGACGGACAACAACGCGCGACCTCCCTGTTCGGGGCACTCTCGCCCGATTGGCCAGGCGTAGACGAGCGGTTCGAGGTCTACCTCGACCTCGCCACCGGAAAGTTCGTGAACCCTCGACGCGGGGTGCCACCCTTGCGGTCCATTCCAGTACGCGCGGCGCTGGAGACCAGGAGGCTGAACAACTGGCTACGCCGGCACGGCGATGACCTGGAGTCGGCAGATTTCGATACAGCAGACAGACTGGTCGGCGTAATCAGAGACTACCGGGTTCCTGCATATATTGTTGCCGCGGACGAGCAGGACCTGCTTCGCGAGGTCTTCGATCGGGTGAATTCGGCGGGTAAGCCGATCTCCCGAGCGCAGGTCTTCCATGCGCTGTTTGCCAGCGAAATGGAGCCCGGCAGCCCCGCCGCGGTCATCAAGCAACTGAGTACGCTGGGCTTCGGGAATCCCGACGAGAATCGCGTCGTGCAGACGCTGCTCGCCATCAGAGGAGGTGACGTGCAGCGGGACATACACCGAGAGTTTGGCGACGACGAGGACCCGGCCGACTGGTACGACCGGGCCGAGGTGGCGTTGTCCAGAGCTATCGCATTTCTCAAGCAGGAGGGGGTTGCCCATATTCGGCTCATGCCGAGCACCCTGCCGTTGCCGATCCTGTCAGCGTTCTTCTATATCCATCCAGACCCCACACCCTGGGTGCGGCGTCTGCTGTCTATATGGCTGTGGCGAAGCTGGTTGCATGGATTCGTGCGAAGCGGGCAGACGCCCGAGTTGCGGCGAGCGGTGAGAATCCTGAACCCAAGGAAGCTCATGATCCACGAGGCGCCGTCTGAATATCCAGCCGTTGAGCTCCTGCTGAAAAACGTCGCCGACTCGGAGCCGGCGCCCGTCCCGCTTCGCGGGTTTGCCACGGACAAGGCAAATGGGCGACTGATCCTGCTGGCTCTCACGTCTCTTGCGCCGAAGCGGCCTGACGGCAGTGTCATAGACGTTGCTGCCGAGTTTGAAAGATCCGGATCGCGGTCAGTAACGGAGTTGGTGCCAGGTCATCGGACCAACGCGGCGGCACGCGGATTCTGGCCTTCTGGTTTTCCACCACCGACTGGAACAGAGGATCCAGCGGTCCTGGCAAGTCACGCCATCACCGATGCCTCCGCAGCGATGCTACGCAGCAAGGACCACGACGGGTTCGTTCGAGCGCGCGAAGAGACTCTCGCTGCTCTGGTGCATGGCTTCCTCAGCAGCAGAGTTGAGGCTGGCCTGCCTGTGCACCCTCCCTTGGCGGAGCTCCTTGTTCCGGATCCCGAG
>JBKOWA010000522.1:0-4606 GCA_046724155.1 Actinomycetota bacterium | reverse complement strand
GACCCGCCCCGGCCCCCCGCTGGGCGGCCCGGCCCCCGGCCGCGGGTACCGCAGGGCTGCGCGGACCGGCCGGCTCAGGCGGACCGGCCGGCTCAGCCCAGGTTCGTGGTCGCCCGGAACACCGTACCCCGGCCGGCCAGGACGACCGCCTTCCGGCTGGCGGGCACGAACGCCGAGCCGCCGCGCGGCAGCCGGACCGCAGCGCCGTCCAACCCGGAGTCCCCGTCCAACCCGGAGTCCCCGTCCAACCCGGAGTCCCCGTCCAACCCGGAGTCCCCGTCCAACCCGGAGTCCCAGTCCGACCCCGAGCCACCGTCCGATCCGGACACCTCGACGAATCCCTCGACGCAGAGCAGGATCTGCGGCGTACCGCTGTCCACCGTGAACGGGTTCGGGCCGACGTCTAACCGGGTCAGCCGGAACTCGCGGACCGGCACCGGGTACTCCAGGCTGCCGTCCGGCCCGGGCCGCGGGGTGAGCAGCGGCGGGGGTCCGGCGGTGAAGTCGAGCACCCGCAGCAGCTCCGGCACGTCGATGTGCTTGCTCGTCAGGCCACCACGCAGCACGTTGTCGGAGTTGGCCATCAGCTCCACGCCGGTGCCGGACAGGTAGGCGTGCAGGTTGCCCGCCGGCAGGAACAGCGCCTCCCCCGGCGCCAGCTCGACGTAGTTGAGCAGCAGCGCGATGACCACGCCCGGGTCGCCGGGGTACGCCGCGGCCAGCTCGACGGCCAGCGCCCGCTCCGCGGCGAACCCACGGTCCGGGCCGGTCCGGCAGGCCGCCGCCACCGCGCCGACCAGGTCGGCACGCTCGCCGGCCGGCAGCGTGAGCAGCTCGCCCACCACCTGCTTCAGCCCGCCAGGGTCGGCCAGCCGGTCACGGTACCGCGCCAGCGCGGGGACCTCGAGGCCGGCCAGCAGCCGGGCGGTGCCCGCCGGCTCCCGGAACCCGGCCAGCGCCCGGAACGGCGTCAGCGCGCACAGCACCTCGGGCTTGTGGCTGCGGTCCTTGTAGTTGCGCTGCGGGGCCGACAGCGGCACCTCGCGCTCGTGCTCCGCGGCGTGCCCCTCCGCCGCCTGCTCCGGGGTCGGGTGGGCCTGCAGGGACAGCGGCCGGGCGGCGGCCAGCACCTTGAACAGGAACGGCAGCCGCGGCCCGAACTCGGCCAGCACCGCCGCGCCCAGCTCCCCCTCCGGGTCGACCTCGATACGGTCGGCCAGCGTGCCGTCGCCGGCCAGCCGGGACGGCGCGGACGGGTGCGTGCCCATCCACAGCTCGGCCTGCGGCCGGCCGTTCGGCGGCACGCCGAGCAGGTCGGGAATCGCGGTGGCGGAGCCCCAGTCGTAGTCCCGGACGCAGTTGTCCAGCAGGTACGCCGGGGCGGCGCCGTTGCCGTTCCTCACCCTTCGCCCTCCAGTCCCGGTGCCACATCGCGGGCCAGCTCCGGCCGGTACAGGTCCGGTTCGAGATAGATCACCAAGGCGACCGGCACGGCCGAGCGGATGCGCTGCTCCGCGGCGTTGATCTCGGCGGCCACCTCGGTCACCGTGGGCGAGCCGGCGAAGGAGACCTTGGCCGCGACCAGCAGCTCGTCCGGGCCCAGGTGCATGGTGCGCATGTGGATCAGCTTGTCCAGCTTGCCGCCGAGCACCGCGGTCCGGATCGTGGCCAGCGCCTCGGGGGTCGCCGCCTCCCCGATCAGCAGGCTCTTGGTCTCCGCGATCAGTACCGTCGAGATGGTCCCCAGCAGCACGGCGATGGCGATGGTGCCGATCCCGTCCCACATCGGGTCGCCGGTGACCCAGGTCAGCCCCACGCCGAGCAGCGCGAACAGCAGGCCGAGCAGGGCCCCGAAGTCTTCCAGCAGCACCACCGGCAGCTCCGGCGCCTTCGCCCGGCGGATGAACTCCGGCCACGAGGCGACGCCGCGGACCCGGTTCGACTCGACGATCGCGGTGCGGAAGGAGTAGCCCTCCAGGACCATCGCCACCAGGAGCACCGCGACGGCCACCATCGGGCTTTCCAGCTCGTGCGGGTGCAGCAGCTTCTCCACGCCCTCGTACAGCGCGAACAGCGAGCCGAGAGCGAACAGCACCAGGGCCACCACAAAGGCGTAGAAGTACCGGTCCGTGCCGTACCCGAACGGGTGCTTCTCGGTGGCCTCCCGGGTGGCCCGCCGCTGCCCGAGCAGCAGCAGCGCCTGGTTGCCCGAGTCGGCCACCGAGTGCACCGACTCGGCCAGCATCGAGGACGACCCGGTCACCAGGTATGCCGCGAACTTCGACACCGCGATGCCCAGGTTGGCGCCCAGCGCCGCCACGACCGCCCGGGTGCTCCCACCCGTACTCAATGCGTCCCCCTACCACTCACCAGGGCGGACGCCGCCGGGGTCGATGCTCGACGCAAGTCCACAGTAGACGGTTCCGAAATCGGCCAGCGCGGCCAGCGAGGCGAACCGCTGCAGCGGCCGGTCCCCCTCCGCCAGCAGCTCGCTGACCCGCAGCCCGCGGTCGGTGGCCTGCCGCCGGGCCAGCTCGACGTACCGGCGTACCTCGTCGTCCTCGCCGTCCTCGTCGCGCAGCAGCACCAGCCGGGGCCGCAGCGACAGCGGCTCGTCCACCCGGTCCCGGAAGAAGTCCTCGGCGGCCTCGGCCGGCAGGTCGATCACCCCGCCGAACTCCCGGGCCCCCGACGGCAGCGTGCCCCAGCTGGCCACCCGCGCCGCGTTGCCGGCAAGCTGGCCGGCCATCCGGCGGGCTGCCACCCCGGCCAACGCCGAGGAGCCCCAGATCACCGGGACCCCGTCGGCCAGCTCCACCGCCAGCGACTTACCCGGGTTGACGAACGTCTCGCTGGTCGGCCGGCAGCGCTCGGCCACCTCGTCCAGCAGGTCCGCGGTGACCGCGAGGTCGCTGTCCGGTAGCCGGATCAGGCCCGCCCGGGCGGCGCCGATCAGCACCGGCGTCGCCAGACTCCAGAACGAGGCCCGGCGCGCCTCCCGCAGCGGCAGGCCGACGTACGGCGAGCGCCCGCGCGAGGCGACCGCGTCGTGCAGCGGAGTGTCCGCCGGGCCGGCGCCGAGCATCGGCACGCCCCGCCGGGCGGCCATCTCCACCGCGCCCAGGGTGCCCGCATCGATCCCTCGGTAGGACACCACGAACGCGACGTCCAGCGGGCCGACCCACGGCGGCAGCGGCCCGCCGTAGACCATCGTCACCGGGGCCACCGCCTCCGGGCCGGCCAGCGCGCGCAGCAGGTCGCCGAGCACGGCCGCGACCGGGCCGTCCATCAGCACCACCGCGGCCCGCGGCGTCCCGCCATGGGACAGCCCGTCCACGCCCGCCTCCATCGCGAGCTGCCGGCTCTCCCGTACCTGCGCCCCGGCGGTGGCGACCGCGCGCAGCACGGCCATCGCCTCGCTCCCGGCCAGCAGGGCGGGGCCGTCCAGCCTGGACTCGTCGAACGCGGTGCTCGCCACGGTCACGGACCGGGCCGTCGCGCCTCGTCCACCAGAAGGACCGGGATGTCGTCGCGCACCGGGTAGGCCAGCCCGCAGCCGGTGCAGACCAGCTCGCTGGCGGCGTCATCCTGGCGCAGCGGGGCGTGGCAGTCCGGACAGGCGAGGATCTCGAGCAGGGCGGGGTCGAGGTTCACAACTCGTCCTTCGTAGACCGTGCGTACATGGGGGCCGAGCCTACCCCCGCGCCCTCCACCCGGCAGGCAAAGGTACCGGCCAGCCCCGCGGAACCCTCGTCCCCGCACCGCGGGGCCAGGTCCGGGTTCACCCGGATCCCCGGCAAGGCCGGAACCCCGTATTCAGGAAGTACCGTCGTCGGCCGGCCGAGTCGGGTCAACAGGGGGCTGCGTCGGTCCCGCCCAGCCCTGCGCAGGCGGCTGCGTCGGACCAGCCGGAGGCTGCGTCGGACCAGCCCAACCCTGCGCAGGCGGCTGGAACTCCCGAAGGGCAACCTCGAGCTGCCGTTGAGCCTGCCGGGCAGCGCCCAGACTCTCGCCGTCGTCGGGGGTGCCGGGCGCCGCATCGGCGTCCATAGCGGACCGGACCTCGGTCACGGCGTCCTGCAACCGGCCGAGCGGACCCGACTGCTCTGGCGGAGCCGACTCCGCAACGCCGCTCAGGTGGCTCTCCAGCGTTTCCACCCGCGGCCGGGAGGCAAGCCAGATGTTCCGCCGGGCGGTGGCGCTCTCCGCGGCGAGTGCCGCCGGCAGCAGATCCCGTGCCAGCCACCTCGACTCCGCAACCGCACCGTCCCGTTGCGCCAGCCACGCCTCCGTGGCGTGCTGGCGCCGAACACCCAGCACCACGAAGACCGTGACCGCGGCAGCAGCCAGCAGGCCGACCAACCACCACCACCACGACGCTGACGAGGAGGACGACGCTGCCGGGGACGGGGTCGCGGCTGGCACCGGCTGGGACGTCGGTGTCGCGGCTGCCGTGGTCAGCGGTGGGGCTGCTGTGGTCGGCGCTGGTGGGGGCGTGGGGACCGGCGCGCTCGTGGGTATCGGGCTCGGCGCGGGATTGGTCGTCGGAGGCTTGGCCGTCGGGCTCGGCGCGGGATTGGTCGTCGGGGGGTTGGCCGTCGGGCTC
>JBKOWA010000393.1:0-6144 GCA_046724155.1 Actinomycetota bacterium | reverse complement strand
CCTGGCCGCGGGTGAGGTGCCGGTGGTCGCCGGGTTCCAGGGCGTGGACGCCGCGGGCGACCTGCTCACCCTCGGCCGGGGCGGCTCGGACACCACCGCGGTCGCGCTGGCCGCCGCGCTCGGCGCCGGGCACTGCGAGATCTGGACCGATGTGGACGGGGTGTTCACCTCCGACCCGCGCGTGGTGCCGGCGGCCCGGCTGCTGCCGGCGGTGGGCATGGACGTGATGGTCGAGATGGCGTTCGCCGGGGCCCGGGTGCTGCACTCCCGGGCCGTCGAGCTGGCCGCCGCGCGGGGTATCGGGCTGCACGTCCGCAACACGTTCTCGGCCGGCCCGGGGACGCTCATCCCGGGAAGGAGCAGTCCGGCCGTGCTGGAGCGCTGGGGAATCGCCGCCGTCACGCACGACCACGACGTCGCACGGGTGCTGGTCCGCTCGGCCGGTGCGCGCCGCGACCTGGCCGCCGACCTGCTGGAGATCCTGGCCGAGCAGAACGTCGGCTCCGACCTGGTGGCCCGCTCGGGCCCGTTCGAGGAGGAGTTCCGGATGGGGTTCACCATCCGGCAACGGGACGCCGGGCGGGTGGTGCCGGCGCTGCGCGCGGCGGTGTCCACCCTGGACGGCACGGTCGTCCTGGACGAGAACGTCGGCAAGGTCTCGCTGGTCGGCATCGGGCTGCTGAACCGGCCCGAGTTCACCGCCCGGATGCTCTCCACGCTGGCCGACGCGGGGATCGCCACCAGCTGGGTGTCGGTGTCGCAGCTGCGGACCTCGGTGGTCGTCCCGCGGGACCGGCTGCTGGAGGCGGTGAACCTGCTGCACCGCACGTTCGAACCCGGGCAGCAGCCGGGGGACCGGGCCGAGGACGGGGGAGTCTGATGAGCGTCAACGCGCCGTTCGCGCGGCAGTTACGGCTGCGCCGGCTGTACCGGCACGCCGACCAGCGGCTGCTGGTCGTGCCGCTGGACCACTCGGTGACCGACGGGCCGGTCACCGGGGGGCGCCGGGTGAACCGGCTGATCGGCCGGCTGGCCGGCAACGGCGTGGACGCGGTGGTCCTGCACAAGGGCGCCCTGCGCTACGTCGACCACCGCTGGTTCGCCGACACCTCGCTGGTCGTGCACCTGTCGGCGAGCACCGCGCACGCCCCGGACCCGGATGCCAAGTACCTGGTGGCCACCGTCGAGGAGGCGCTGCGGCTGGGCGCGGACGCGGTGAGCGTGCACGTCAACCTGGGCTCCCGGGAGGAGGCCCGGCAGGTGGCCGACCTCGGCGCGGTGGCCGACGCCTGCGACCGCTGGAGCCTGCCCCTGCTGGCGATGATGTACCCGCGCGGCCCGCGGATCGAAAACCCCCGCGACCCGGCCCTGGTGGCGCACGCGGTGACGCTGGCCGCCGACCTGGGCGCCGACGTGGTGAAGACCGTCTACGTCGGATCGGTCGACGAGATGGCCGACGTGACGGCCGCCGCACCGGTGCCGGTCATCGTCGCCGGCGGGCCGCGCCGCGCCAGCACCGCCGAACTGCTGTCCTACGTGGACGACGCGATGCGCGGCGGGGCCGCCGGGGTGGCGATGGGCCGCAACGTCTTCCAGGCGGAGGACCCGGGAAGCCTCGTCCGCAAGCTGTCCGCCGTGGTCCACGGCGCGCTCCCGCTGCCCGTGCCGGCCGCCGGCCAGCTCGGGCGGCTCGACGCCGGAGTCGGCTGAGGCCCCATCCGCCCCGGAAAGGAAACAAACCCTGGCCGGGCACTCCCCGGCACCAACTCGCACCAACCAACCCGGACAACCCGAGGAGTCACAAGTGAAACTGTGCTGGCTCGACCTCCGCGCGGCGCACGACGCGCGGGCGGCGATCCTGGAGGAGGCCCTGCACCAACGGGTCGACGGCGTGCTGGTCGATGATCCGGCCGCGCTCGCCGGCCTGCCGCCGACCGTGGGCAAGATCCTGTTCCCGCGCGGCCGGCCGCTGCCGGAGGACTTCGGCGAGGCCACGATCGTGCTGGTGGAGCCGTCCCGGCACGGTCACCCGGCGGAGCTCGCCAAGCGGCACCCGGACGTCCAGTTCGGACAGTTCGTCGAGGTGGTGGACGCGGCCACCCTGGAGCAGGCCTGCCAGGCGGTGCGGACCGAGCGCTGGGTCCTGCTGGAGTTCCGGGACCCGACCAAGATCCCGCTGGAGATCGTGCTGGCGGCCGCGGCCGGCGGCGCCCAGGGCAACAGCATCATCACGGTGGCCGCGGACGTCCAGGAAGCGAAGATCATCTTCGGGGTGCTGGAACACGGCTCGGACGGCGTGCTGCTCGCCCCCGCCGCGGTCGGCGACGCCACCCGGCTGATGGCCGCGGCGGCCGACCACCCGGACGACCTGGAGCTGGTCGAGCTGGCGGTCACCGGCACCACCCACATCGGGATGGGCGAGCGGGCCTGCGTGGACACCTGCTCCTACCTGCGGCAGGACGAGGGCATCCTGGTCGGCTCGCACTCCAAGGGCATGATCCTGTGCGTCAGCGAGACCCATCCGCTGCCGTACATGCCGACCCGGCCGTTCCGGGTCAACGCCGGCGCCATCATGTCGTACACGCTGTCCACCGGCGGCCGCACGAACTACCTCAGCGAGCTGCAGGCCGGGAGCAGGGTGCTGGCCGTTGACGTGAAGGGCCGGGCCCGGGCGGTCAGCGTCGGCCGGGTCAAGATCGAGTCGCGGCCGCTGCTGTCGGTGGACGCGGTCGCCCCGGACGGGACCGCGGTGAACCTGATCCTGCAGGACGACTGGCACGTGCGGGTGCTCGGCCCCGGCGGCGCGGTGCTCAACAGCACCGAGCTGCGACCCGGGGACCGGGTGCTGGGCTACCTGCCCGTCCAGGACCGGCACGTGGGCTACCCGATCGACGAGTTCTGCCGTGAGCAGTGAGCCGGCGGGTGCGGCCCGGGGGTCCGGACCGGCGGTCTTCGACTTCCACGCCCGGCTGGCACCGCGGGCCGGCGCCCTGGACCGCCTGCTCGCGGTGCTGGACGGCTGCGGGATCGCCCGGGCCGCGGTGGCCGCCGGCGGCACGATCGACCCGCTCCGGCTGTCCCGCCAGCTGGTCGAGGGCGGCCACGTGGAGTCAGACCCGGACAACGCCGCGGTGCTCGCCGCCTGCGGCCGGGCCGGCGGGCGGCTGGTGCCGTTCTACTTCGCCAACCCGCACCGGCCGGCCGAGCGCTACGCCGCCGCCGCGGCGGACTACCGCGGGCTGGAGATCTCCCCGGCGGTGCACGGCGTGTCGCTGACCGACGACCGGGTCGCCGACCTGGTGGCCGCCGCCGGGCCGGCCGGGCACTGCGTGTACACCGTGTGCCTGGCCCGCGAGGGCTGCCAGGTGGCCGACCTGGTGAAGCTGGCCGGCCGGTTCCCGGAGGTGGTCTTCGTGCTCGGCCACGCCGGCATCGGCAACATCGACTACTACGCCGTGGAGCTGGTCGCCGGGCAGCCGAACATCATGGTGGAGACCTCCGGCGGCTACACCTCGGTGCTGCGCGCGGCGCTGGACCGGCTCGGCGCCGGGCGGCTGCTGTTCGGCAGCGAGTTCCCGCTGCAGCACCCGGCCGTTGAGCTGGCCAAGTACCGGGCCGTCGAGCCGACGGCCGACCAGTGGCGGCAGATCGCCTGGCAGAACGCCGACCGCCTGCTCGGAGGGGAGAGCACATGACCGCGACCCGACACGCCCGGCCGGCGGCCGACCCGGCCGCCCCCGCCGCGACTCCCGGGCTGCCGCAGCTCGGGGACTGGAGCAGCGCCCGGGAGCTGGCCCGGCTGCAGGACGAGCAGCTCGCCACGACCCTGGCGTGGGCGGCCGGCTCGCCGTTCTACCGCAACCGGGGGCCGGTGCCGGCCGACCGGGCCGGGTTCGACGCGCTGCCGCTGACCACCAAGCAGGACCTGCGCGAGCAGTACCCGTTCGGGATGCTCGCCGTGGACCCGGCCCGGCTCGCCACCTACCACGAGTCCAGCGGCACCGCGGGCCGGCCGACGCCGTCGTACTACACCAACGAGGACTGGACCGACCTGGCCGAGCGGTTCGCCCGCAAGTGGGTCGGCATCGAGCCGGCGGACACGCTCCTGGTCCGCACCCCGTACGCGCTGATGATCACCGGCCACCTGGCCCACGCCGCCGGCCGGCTGCGCGGCGCCACCGTGGTGCCCGGCGACAACCGGTCCCTGGCCATGCCGTACTCCCGCGTGATCAGGGTGCTGCACGACCTCGGCGTCAGCCTCACCTGGTCGATGCCCACCGAGACCCTGCTGTGGGCGGCCGCGGCGAAGGCCGCCGGGCTGCGGCCGGACCGGGACTTCCCGGCGCTGCGGGCGCTGTTCGTCGGCGGGGAGCCGCTCAGCGCCGCCCGCCGGTCCCGGATCAGCGAGATCTGGGGCGTGCCCATCGTGCAGGAGTACGGCTCGACCGAGACCGGCAGCCTGTCCGGCGAGTGCGAGCACGGCCGGATGCACCTGTGGGCGGACCGGGCGATCTTCGAGGTGTACCACCCGGACACCGGCGAGCTCACCGCGGACGGGGCCGGCCAGCTCGTGGTCACCCCGCTGTTCCGGCAGGCCATGCCGCTGCTGCGGTACAACCTCGAGGACGACGTCGAGGTGTCCCTCGCCGGCTGCCCGTGCGGCTGGGCGCTGCCGACGGTGCGGGTGCTCGGCCGGGCGGCGTTCGGCTACCCGGTGGCCGGCACCCGGGTCACCCAGCACGAGCTGGAGGAGCTGGTGTTCCGGCTGCCGGCCGACTTCGGGGTGATGTTCTGGCGGGCCAGGGCCGAGCCCGAGGTGCTCCGGATCCAGGTCGAGGCGGCTGCAGCCCACCGTGGTGCGGCGGGCTCGGCGCTGGCCGCGCTGGTGCAGGCCGGGCTCGGCGTGCCGTGCCAGGTGACGGCGCTGGAGGAGGGCGCGCTCGTCCCCCGCGAGGTGCTGACCGGCGTGCACGACGTGCTCAAGCCGCGCAGCCTGTTCGGCGCCGACGAGGACTGGGACAAGGCGCTCCTCTACTACTGAGCCCCTCGGCCACCGGGCTCTCCAACGGCGGGCTCCGACGACGGGCTCTCCAACGACGGGCTCTCCAACGACGGGCTCTGCGACGACGGCAACCAGCAAGGCCCGCGGCAGTAGCCACCGCAGCGGGTGCGGACATCAGGAAGGCGCAGCGACATGCGGATCGAGGACCTGCGGATCGCCGTGGTCGGTGCCGGCATCGGCGGGCTGACCGCCGCGGCGGCGCTGCAGCAGGCCGGGCAGCGGTGCACGGTGTACGAGCAGGCGCCGCAGCTGGCCGAGGTGGGCGCCGGCCTGCAGCTCGCCCCGAATGCGGCCCGGCACCTGCACCGGCTCGGGCTGGCCGAACACCTGGCGCGGGTGGCGGTGCGGCCGGAGGCGATCGAGATGCGGCGCTGGGACAGCGGGCAGACGATCATGCAAACACCGCTGGACGGGTGCGCGGAGCTGTTCGGCGCGCCGTACTACACCGTCCACCGGGCCCACCTGCACCAGGGGCTGCTCGACCTGCTCGAGCGGGGCACCGTGCGGCTCGGCCGGCGCTGCACCGGGATCGCCGAGCGGGCCGGCGAGGTGGAGCTGCGCTTCGCCGACGGCAGCGCCACCACGGCCGACGTGGTGGTGGGCGCCGACGGGATCCACTCCGCGGTCCGCGGCTGGCTGACCCCGGACGAGCCGCGGTTCTCCGGCCAGACGATCTACCGCGGCCTGCTGCCGGCGGCTGCGGTGCCGTGGACGGTCCGGCCACCGCGGGTGCGGCTGTGGCTGGGCCGGGACCAGCACTGCGTGGCCTACCCGGTGGCCGCCGGCCGGCTGGTGAGCTTCGCCGCCACCACACCCGCCGCCGGCTGGCACGCCGAGTCGTGGGTGGCCCCCGGTGACCCGGCCGAGCTGCTGTCCGCATACCGCGGCTGGCACCCGGACGTGCGCGAGCTGTTCCGCGCGGCCCGCACGGTCAGCCGCTGGGCCCTGCACGACCGCGCCACGATCCCGTCCTGGAGCACCGCGCGGGTCACGCTGCTCGGCGACGCGGCGCACCCGATGCTGCCGTTCCTGGCCCAGGGGGCCAACCAGGCCGTCGAGGACGCGGTCGCGCTGGCCGCCTG
>JBKOWA010000278.1:0-2946 GCA_046724155.1 Actinomycetota bacterium | reverse complement strand
GGACCGCTGGTCCGAGATCTGCGAGGTATCCAGCTGGGCGTTCTCGTCGAACTCCATGACGAGGACGTTACGCGTTACGGCGCAGGCTGCCAGCCGAGGAGGACCGCGTCGCCGACCTCGTCGAGGTGCCCGCCGGCCCGGCCGAGCCGCAGCAGGTCCGCGCGCAGCGTCGCCGCCCGAGCGTCCAGCTCGACGGTGCTGCCACCCATCCCGAAGCCCACCCAGCGCTGCCGCGCGGCGTACCCCTCCTCGGCCAGCGGCCGGACCGAGCCGCCGGCGCGCAGCGCGTCCCGCGCCTCGGCCAGCCGGGCCAGCAGCCCGTCCAGCGCGTCGATCACCGCCTCCCGGTTGCCGTCGCACATCGCTGCGACCAGGTCGGGGCGGGTGCCGGCCACCCGGGTGCCGTCCCGGAACGAGCCGGCGGCGAGCTTGCGGGCCAGGTTGTCGTGCGCGGTGGTGGCCAGCGCGGTCGCCAGCAGGTGCGGCAGGTGGCTGATCCGGGCCACCGCGACGTCGTGCTCCTCGGCGGTGGCCGGCACCACCCGGCAGCCGAGGCCGGCCACCAGCCGGGCCAGCTTCAGCCAGGCGCCCAGGTCGGTGTCCGGGTCCAGGCAGAGCACCCAGGGCGCCCCGTCGAACAGGTGCGGGTCGCTGGCCGCGAACCCGGAGCGCTCGGTGCCCGCCATCGGGTGCCCGCCGACGTACCGCAGCCCGTTCGCATGCGCCCGGACCAGCTCGCGCGGCGGCACCTTGACGCTGGCCACGTCCGAGACCAGGGTGCCCGGCCGGGCCGCCTTGGCCACCGCCGGGACGAGCTGGGCGAACGCCGGCAGCGGCGCGGCGAGGAACACCAGGTCCGCCGCGGCGACCGCGTCCTCGATGGCGGACACCGCGCGCAGCCCGGCGTCCGCCGCGGCGGCGCGCGCCGCCGGATCCACGTCGTACCCGCAGACGACGCGGGTCGCGGCGAGACGGCGCAGCAGGGAACCGCCGATCAGCCCAAGCCCCATGATTGCGACCGAGGTCACGTGATCACCGTAACGCCCAACCGGGTCTGCGCGCGCCCCACCATGCCGCCCGGATCCGCACAACCAGGTGAATACCCTGCTCGGCATGCAGGTCGAGATCCGCCGCGCGCGCACCGCCGACGTGCGCGCCATCCGCCGGTTCATCGACCGCTACAAGGCCGACCGGTACCTGCTGGACAAGCCGATGGTGACCCTGTACGAGGACGTGCAGGAGTTCTGGGTGGCGGAGCGGACCGACGTCGAGCCGCCGCAGGTCGTCGGCTGCGGTGCGCTGCACGTGATGTGGGAGGACCTGGCCGAGGTGCGCACCGTCGCGGTGGACCCGGCGCTGCGCGGCCACGGCATCGGGCGCCGGGTGGTGTCCACCCTGCTCGACGCCGCCCGCGCGCTCGGCGTCCGCCGGGTGTTCGTCCTGACGTTCGAGACCACGTTCTTCGGTTCGCTGGGCTTCGTCCCGATCGACGGGACGCCGCTGCCGCACGTGGTCTACGAGGAGCTGCGGCGGTCCTACGACGAGGGCGTGGCCGAGTTCCTCGACCTCGAACGGGTCAAACCGAACACCCTCGGCAACACCCGGATGCTGCGGTACCTGGTATGACTTTTGCGTGACGGCATGCTCTGCGACGATCCGTGGCGTGGCGGACGAAGGCTTCGCGGTGACCCTGTTCCGGGACGCCGGCCAGTGGCAGTGCGCGTTACTCCCACCGGCGGTGATGGACGACTTGGACAGCTGCATCGCGGCCTTGCGGCAGCAGCCGCCCGAGGGCGGACCGATGGTCCTGGTGGACGTGGAGGACGAGTTCTTCCTTGCGCTGCGGCTGGACACCGGGCAGGGGGGCCACGTCCGCCTGCTGCTGTCCGACCTCTCCGCGGCACCCGACTACCCCCTGGCCCAGCAGGCCGTGGAGCACCTGGACGAGGAGATCCCGGCCGATGAGGACCTGGACGAGGTGTGGCCGGTCGGCGATATGTTGATCTTTTCTGATCTTGGTCTCGAGGAGTGGGAGCTGCGTACCATCCTCAATGACCTGGACCTGTATGCCGATGAGATGCTTGCCGCCGTTACCGAACGGATCGGACTGTCCGAGCCATACGCTCGGGTGGTAGACGGCCTGCCGCGCTAGTCCGCCACGGAGGAGGCCTCGTGTCGTACTTCGCCGCCGTGCTCGCCCGGACCGCGGTCGGATGGACGGCTCAGGAGTTGGACCTGGACTCGGTCGAGACCATCGACGACATCGCCGAGATGGTCCGGGACGCCGCGGACGGCGCGCGGGACGCGGTGCTGTTCGTCGAGGAGGACGACGAGTACGTGGGCATCGTGCGGGTGGACAGCCCGGACGACGAGCCCCGGGTGTTCCTCTCGAACGCCGCCAGCGCGGCGGATTACGACCTGGCCGGCATCCTGGCCGACGGCGTGCTGGACGAGGACACCGATGACGAGGAGGACGACGACCCGCTCGGCGACGCAGGCGTGGTCGCCGACATCGGCACCTCGGCCCGCGAGCTGCTCGCCCTGGTCCGGCACGAGGGCACGCTGCCCTCCGACGTGATCACCGCGGTGTGCGAGAAGGCCGGCTGCCTGGAGGCGCTGGAGGCCCTGCGGGTGCCATGAAGCACCCCACGAACGTCCCCGCTGCCCTCTCACGTTTCCGCCGGGACCCCGCATTATGGGCCTCCGGCCCCTTGGCCGTAACCGTCGTTGAACCCCCGCCATGACGCCGCCGACCCCGCCATGACCGCTGCCGGATCGCCGCCGTGACCGCTGGCGCCGGCCCAGGCGGGACGCCCGCCGCCCGGTACGAGCCGGCGATGCGGCGTGCGCTCGCGGTGGCCGCCCCGGCCGCCGAGCACGGTGACGTGCCGGTGGGTGCGGTGCTGCTGGACGCCGCCGGCCACGTGCTGGCCGAGGCGTGCAACG
>JBKOWA010000250.1:0-6352 GCA_046724155.1 Actinomycetota bacterium | reverse complement strand
ACCGCGTCCCGCACCGGCCCGCGCTCGCCGGCCAGCACCGACCGCGCCACGCCCGCGTTGAACGCCGGGTCGGCCCCGCGCAGGGCCTCCGGCTCAGCCAACGGCAGCCCGAGCTCGGTGGCGTCCAGCACGGTCTCCTCGACCTTGCCCTGGCGGACCACCCACACCGCCGACGTGGTCGTCGTGGTGAGCTCGTCCAGCCCGTCGGCGCCACGGAACACCAGCGCGGTGGCTCCCCGGTCGGCGAGCACCTGGGCCATCACCGGGGCCATCCGCGGGTCCGCGCAGCCGACCGCGCTTGCCTCGGGCTGCGCCGGGTTGGCCAGCGGGCCCAGGAAGTTGAACGCGGTGGGGATGCCCAGCTCCCGCCGGGGTGCCCCGGCGTGCCGCAGGCCCGGGTGGAACACCGGCGCGAAGCAGAACCCGATGCCGGCCTTGGCCACACACCGCTCCACCCCGGACCCGGGCAGGTCGATGGCCACCCCCAGCGCTTCCAGCAGGTCGGCGGCGCCGCAGGCCGAGGACGCCGCCCGGTTGCCGTGCTTGACCACCGTGGCGCCCGCGCCGGCGGTGACGATGGCGGCCATCGTGGACAGGTTCACGGTATGCGCCCGGTCTCCGCCGGTGCCGACGATGTCCACCGCCCGCTGGGCCACCACGACCCGGCCGGCGTTGGCCAGCATGGTGCGGACCAGGCCCGCCATCTCCTGGGCGGTCTCCCCCTTCGCGCGCAGCAGCACGGCGAACGCGGCGAGCTGGGCGGCCGTGGCCTTGCCGGCCATGATCTCCGACATCGCCCAGGCGGTCTCGACGTCGGACAGGTCGGCGCCGCGCAGCAGGGCGCCGAGCACGGCCGGCCAGGCCGGGGCCGGCGGATCGGCGGGGGTGCTGCCGGGAGGGGCAGCGGGAGTGGTGGTCATCGGCGCACCGCTGTTCACGCGCGCGCCGCGGCTGCCTGGCGAAGCAGGCCGGCCACCGTGTCCGCGGCGGTCACCGGGTCGATCGGGTACATCATCGTGGCGTCCACCCGGGACCAGGTGGACAGCCAGCGGTCGTCCCGGCGGCGGATCAGCAGGCACAGCAACGGCTGCTCGGCGCACTCTTCCCGGATGGTGCGGGCCACCCCCATGCCACCGGTGGGCTGCGCCTCGCCGTCGAGGATCGCCAGGTCGATGCCCCCGGCATCGACCTGCGCCACCACCTCGTCTCCGGTGGCAGCCTCCAGGTACTCGATCCGGCCCACGTCCACTGCCGGACGCGACCCCAGCGCGGTGCGCACCTGCTCCCGCACCTCGGGGTCCTGGCTGAACACGAGGACGGTGTGCACCACACTTGTCGCGGACGGGCTCATCGCGGACGGCTCCCGGGAACTCGGATCTACTGGCGCGCCGCTGCGCCCGGCCCGAATCTTAGAGCCTGTCGGCGAACCCTGCCGGCGGCGCCCCCGGTGCATCCACCGAGGGGATCGCCAACAGGCTCAGCCGTAGTCGGTCAGCGGGCGGGCGCGCGGTGCAGCGGGACCGCCGTCCTCCCGGCCGCGGCATGAGTGGAGTGCACGAAACAGTTGGGCCCCGGGTTGTACCCCGACAGCCGCTCGCCGCACACGTCACAGCGCCGCTCGCTGGTCGAGTACTTCCGGACGGGCTTACGCGTGGCCCCACCGGGGCGAGTGCCGGCAACCAACCCCAGACCTCCTGTACTCCCCAGGTGCCTACGGACGCGAGCACGGTAGGCCGGTTGGGTGACCCAGGTCAACGTTGCGGCTCAGATGAGCTTCGCCCGACCTCCGCACCAACTCGCTACGCCGCCTGCCCGGGCGGGCGCCGGACCGAACCTCGTCGCGCAGCGGCCGGGGTGGCGGCTGGCGGCGCAGCCCGGCATCCGGGGCGGCGCGTCATCTTCGACACGGTGTAGCACCCCGCCGCGAGCGCCGATCCCGGTGCCGCCATAATGACCGCGTGACGGCGACTTCGGTACACGCCAGCGGCTTCGAGCCGGGCAAGGTGCACTCGCTGACCCGGCCGAACATGGTCAGCGTCGGCACCATCGTCTGGCTGTCCAGCGAGCTGATGTTCTTCGCTGGGCTGTTCGCGATGTACTTCACGGTACGGGCGGCACACGGCGACAACTGGCCGATGGAGCCGACCCGCCTGGACATCCCGTATGCGCTGCCGGTCACGATCGTGCTGGTGGCGTCCTCGTTCACCTGCCAGTTCGGGGTGTTCGCGGCCGAGCGGGGCGATGTGTACGGGCTGCGCAAGTGGTTCTCGTTCACCTTCGTGCTCGGCCTGCTGTTCGTCCTCGGCCAGGCCAACGAGTACCGGATGCTGGTCGAGGAGGGCACCACCATCTCCTCCACCGGCTACGGCTCGGTCTTCTACCTGACCACGGGGTTCCACGGGCTGCACGTGATCGGCGGTCTGTTCGCGTTCATCTTCCTGCTGATCCGCACCACGATGGGCCGGTTCACGCCGGCCCAGGCCACCGCCTCGATCGTGGTGTCGTACTACTGGCACTTCGTCGACGTGGTGTGGATCGGCCTGTTCACCGTGATCTACCTCATCCAGTAGCCCCCAGCAGGCCACACCGTCCAGCCCACCCTGTCCGCGACAACCGCAAGGTGTGCCCATGAGTGAGCCGACCGTCTCCCGGTCAGCCGAGACGGAGATCCGGCCAGCCGAGACGGCGACGACGCAGACCCCGTCAACCCGGACAAAGGCAGGGTCGCCGCCGAGGCCACGCTCCACGCTCGGGCGCCTGGCCCGGCTGCGGCGGCGGGCATCCGGTGCCACCGTGCTCGCCATCGCGCTCGGCACGATCGGGTTCGGTTACGCCGCCTTCGCGCCGAACAGCGAGGCCGACGTGCCGTCCGCCGACGTGGCGCACGGCGAGCAGCTGTACCGCAATGCCTGCATCGCCTGCCATGGCCCCCACCTGGAAGGGGTCAAGGGGCGCGGGCCGAGCCTGCTCGGCGTCGGCGAGGCCGCGGTGTACTTCCAGGTGGCCACCGGCCGGATGCCCGCCGCCCTGCAGGGCGCCCAGGAGCCGCGCAAGCCGGTACGGCGCGACCTCAGCGAGCAGGACCTGAAAGATCTCGCCGCATACGTGCAGTCCCTCGGCGGCGGCCCGCAACTACCCGAAGGCGACCTGCGCGGCGGCGATCTCGGCGAGGGCGGCGAGCTGTTCCGGCTGAACTGCGCGCAGTGCCACAACTTCGCTGGCAAGGGCGGGGCGCTGTCGTCCGGCAAGCACGCGCCCAGCCTGAACAACTCCAGCGACGAGGTCATCTACGCGGCGATGCTGACCGGACCGGAGAACATGCCGGTCTTCGGCGACAACCAGGTCACTCCGGAACAGAAGCGGGCGATCATCAACTACGTCCAGACCCTCAAGGCGACGAACGACCCGGGCGGCCACGGACTCGGCCGGCTCGGCCCGGTCACCGAGGGCATCGTGATCTGGGTGGTCGGCATCGGCAGCCTGATGTTCATCGTGCTGTGGATCGGAGCGAAGTCATGAGCCGCGAGGAGCTTGCGGAACGTCTTCGCGGGGTGCAGGTGCGGAGCGAGCGCGGAGGCGAGCAATGAACACCGAGCCGGGAACGCCGGTTCGCGAGGAGGACCTGACCGGCAGGACCGACGCCGAGCTGACCAGGATCGGTGCCGAGCTGGACGGCGTGCGGATCATGCACCGCGCGGAGCGTTTCGCTCCGGGCTCGCCCGGCGAACGGCGGGCGGAGCGGATCGTGGCCGGCTGCTTCCTGCTGACCGCGGTGAGCTCGGTCGCGTTCATCGCGATCTTCGGATGGTGGCCCTGGCGGGTCTCCGAGAGCGGCTGGGCGTACCTGTACACCCCGCTGCTCGGCATCACCATGGCGCTGGCGCTGTTCGGCCTCGGTGCCGGCATCGTCGCCTGGGGCAAGCTGCTGATCCCGCATGAGGAGGCGGTGCAGGAGCGGCACGACGGCTTCTCCGCGGAGGTGGACCGGGCCACCACGGCCGCGACCCTCAAGGACGGCCTGGACATGACCGGGCTGGCCCGGCGCTCGCTGATCAAGCGGTCGCTCGGTCTGGCCGGAGCCGCGTTCGGGGTGATGTCGGTCGTCCCGCTGGGCGGCTTGATCAAGAAGCCCAAGGGTGAGCTGTTCCACACCCCGTGGCGGGCCGGCGTCCGGATGGTCTACCTGAACGGGGTACCGATCAAGCCGGAGGACATGCGCCCGGGCAGCATGGAGACGGTCTTCCCGGCGGTCCCGGGCGGCACCGCGGCGGGTGACACGCCGGTGATGCTGATCCGGCTGGACCCGGACACCCAGCGCGAGCCACGCAAGGGGCAGGAGGACTACTCCTGGCCGCGGGACGCCAGCAACGACAGCATCATGCCCGGCGCGTACGTGGCGTTCTCCAAGATCTGCACCCACCTGGGGTGCCCGACCTCGCTGTACGAACACGAGTCCGCCAGGATCCTCTGCCCCTGCCACCAGTCCCAGTTCGAGGTGCTTCGCGACGCCAAGCCGGTCTTCGGGCCGGCGACCAGGTCGCTGCCGATGCTACCCATCGACGTGGACAAGGACGGATACTTCATCGCGAGGGGAGACTTCCGGGAACCTGTCGGCCCGGCCTTCTGGGAGCGTCCGAACTATGACTAGGCCAAGGAGCACCGTCCCCAGCGCCCGGTCCAGGCGTGGGACCAACCCGGCCGATATGGCCGCGAACTGGGCGGACGAACGGCTGACCGCGTCCAGCCCGCTGCGCCGCGCGCTGAACAAGGTCTTTCCGGACCACTGGTCGTTCATGCTGGGCGAGATCGCGCTGTACTCGTTCATCATCCTGCTGCTCACCGGCACCTACCTGTCGCTGTTCTTCGACGCGTCCCAGGGCGAGGTGAAGTACGGCACCGCCGAGTACCCGGGCAGCTACGAGCCGTTGCACGGCGTGGAGATGACCCGCGCCTACGCCTCCACGCTGAAGCTGTCCTTCGACGTACGCGGCGGCCTGATCATGCGGCAGATCCACCACTGGGCGGCGCTGCTGTTCCTGGCCGCCATCATGGTGCACCTGCTGCGGGTCTTCTTCACCGGCGCGTTCCGCAAGCCGCGCGAGATCAACTGGCTGATCGGGGTGGGGCTGCTGGTCATGGGCGTGCTCGAGGGCTTCGCCGGCTACTCGCTGCCCGACGACCTGCTGTCCGGCGGTGGCCTGCGGATCGCGTCCGGGATCATGCTGTCCATCCCGGTGGTCGGCACCTGGGTCTACTACCTGGTCTTCGGCGGCGAGTTCCCGGGCACGGAGATCATCGGACGGCTCTACATCGTGCACGTCCTGCTCATTCCGGGGCTGATCCTGGCGCTGATCGCGGTGCACGTCGGCCTGGTGGTGAAGCAGAAGCACTCCCAGTTCCCCGGCCCGGGGCGCACCGAGAAGAACGTGGTCGGGGTGCGGGTGATGCCGCTGTTCTCGACCAAGGGCGGCGGCTTCTTCATGCTGGTCTTCGCCGTGCTCGCGCTGCTCGGCGGGGTGGCGCAGGTCAACCCGGTCTGGCTGTACGGCCCGTACAACACCTCGGCGGTATCCGCCGGGTCGCAGCCGGACTTCTACATGGGCTTCCTGGAGGGCTCGGCCCGGATCTGGCCGAACATGGAGTTCCGCGGGTGGGGGCACACGATCCCGTTCATGGTGATGCTGCCCACCGTGGTGCTGCCCGGGATCATGTTCACGCTGCTGGCGATCTACCCGTTCGTCGAGGCGAGGCTCACCAGGGACCGGGCGATGCACAACCTGCTGCAGCGACCGCGGGACGTCCCGGTGCGCACCGCGCTGGGCGCGATGGGCCTGACGTTCTACTGCTGGCTGTGGCTGCTCGGCGGCAACGACGTCTGGGCCACGGTGTTCGACATCAGCCTGAACGCCACCACCTGGATCGGTCGGATCGGAATCATCGTGCTGCCCCCGACCGCCTACTGGGTGACCTACCGGATCTGCCTCGGCCTGCAGCGGCATGACCGCGAGGTGCTGGAGCACGGCGTGGAGACCGGGATCATCAAACGCCTGCCGCACGGCGAGTTCATCGAGGTGCACCAGCCGCTCGGCACGGTGGACGCGCACGGCCACGGCACACTGGAGTACGCCGGGGCGCCGGTGCCCAAGAAGATGAACCGGCTGGGCGGAGCCGGCCGGGCGATCCGTGGCTTCTTCGCCCCGGTCGAGGAGCCGCCGTCCATCGAGCCAGCCCGCGAGGTGGCCGAGGACCGCGAGCTGGCCGGCCGTCCCAAGTCGGAGTAAGCGTCAGTCGGAGCAAGCGTCACAACGGAGTCGACCCGGTGGCCGCGCGGGGCACTCCCCCGCCGGACCAC
>JBKOWA010000089.1:0-8557 GCA_046724155.1 Actinomycetota bacterium | reverse complement strand
GGTGATGCTGCTGGGCGTACCCCAGGATGGTCCGGAAGTCGGTGAGGCTGACGGTCTCGTCGGGCTCGTCGGTCCTGCCGTTCATCGTGGAGATGCCCATCCGCGCGTACGCGGTGCTGGCGTCGTACCCGTACGCGCTCTGCAGCGCGCTCTTCAGGCCCTCGGCGGCGCGCACCGAGGCGTTCCCCATCGAGCCGCTGTGCCCGCCGAAGTCGAACGGCATGATCGTCCAGGTGTCGTTGCTCAGCCCGGCCGCCGCGGCCCGGTTGATCAGGTCCCGGCCGGTGTCGTCCGGGCCGGTCGGCGTGGTGCCGAACGTGATGATCGTCCTGACGCCGGGGTTGTCGGCCTTGATGATCTTCAGCGCGTCGACGACCCGCTGCCGCACCGTGCCGCTGCTGAACTCGGTGTTCTCGATGTCGATGTCGAGCGCCCGCAGCGCGTAGGCGTTGATCACCCACTGGTAGGCGGCGGCCAGCGCGGACGCCGACCTGCACACCCTGCCCAGCTTCCGGCCGCTCCAGCCGCCGACCGACACCACGATGTCACCGCCGGCCGCCCGGATCGCATTGATCGTCGCCTGGTCGGTGCCGCCGGTCAGCGGCCGGTCGCCGTCCCAGGCCGGCGCGCAGGTGCCGTCGGAGAGGATGAACGCGAGCGTGAACCACCGGACCCCGGTCGCGCGCATCACCGCGGTCGGGTCCGGCGGGCTGCCCCAGCCGAGGTACTCGTACGGGGCGACCGCCATCGGGGGTACACCGGCGGGGGCGACGCCGGGCCGGTCCACGTCGGGCCCGCCGTTGGCGGTGGTGGCAGCGGCACCGGCCGGGTCACCAGGCACGGCGACCGCCGCGGCCAGTACGCAGCCGGCGACGGCGACCGCCAGCA
The DNA here is from genome assembly GCA_046724155.1 of Actinomycetota bacterium. Classification (GTDB taxonomy): domain Bacteria; phylum Actinomycetota; class Actinomycetes; order Mycobacteriales; family JACQDL01; genus JBKOWA01. The sequence goes on along the minus strand of JBKOWA010000089.1, from coordinate 7,669 downwards.
TGCCTCGTCGAATCGGGGTCATGGGTTTCCTCCCAGCAGCGGCTTGTCGCGGGCACGCTAGGAGCAAGGAAACAGAATGGTCAATGTGGGATATAACCGGGTGAATTACACCTCACGCCGCTGCTGTCCCGGCCGGTCGGCCCCCGTCAGGCCCGCTGTCAGGCCAGGGCGAACGCCCCTCCGCGCCGCGGGTCGCCGCCCCCGGTGAGCGCGCCGGTGGCCGGGTGTCGCTGCACCGCCTGGCATCCCCCGAAGAACGCGTTGCGGTCCCGGAACCGGGTGACCGGGTACCCGGCGCGCTCCACCGCGGTTACGTCCAGCCCGGGCTCGGCGTACACCAGCCCGTGCTGGGCGTGCAGCCGCGGCGCGTCCACCGCCTGCTGCGCCGGCAACCCGTGGTCGAGCGCGTTGACCGCCACCTGCAGCAGCGCGCTGCGGATCCGGTTGGAGCCGGCGGAGCCGAGCACCAGCTCGGCGACGCCGTCCCGGGTCACCACGGTCGGCGCCATCATGGACGGCAGCCGGTCCCCCGGCGGGTGGCTGAGCAGGCCGCCCGGGGACAGGTCCTCCTCGCCCATCATGTTGTTCACGTGCAGCCCGGTGCCCGGCACCACCAGGCCGGAGCCCTGCCCGTTGGAGCAGGTCACCGAGCACGCGCCGCCCTCGGCGTCCAGCACCGAGATGTGGGTCGTCGAGCCGAGCCGCTCGGCCCGCGGGATGACCGCGGCCGGGTCCGGCGGTCGGGAGGCCAGCATGGCCTGCACCAGGGCCAGCTCGTCCGGCACCCCCCCGGCGTCGGCCAGCCAGCTCAGCGCGTCGGCCAGCATGAGGCCGCCCGCGCTCGGCGGCGGGTTGGTGTAGATCTCGCGGCCGCGGTACGACATCCGCAGCGGCCGCCGCTCCACCACCCGGTAGCCGGCCAGGTCGGCCGCGCCGAGCGCGCCGCCGCGGGCGCCGACCAGGTCGGTCACCGCCGCTGCGATGTCGCCGGTGTAGAACGGCGCGGCGCCCTCGGAGCCCAACCGGTCCAGCGCGTCGGCCAGGTCCGGCTCGGTGAACAGGTCGCCCTCCACCGGCACCCGGCCGGACACGAAGTAGGTCTGCCGGGCCTGCGGCGTGCTGGCGACGATCCCGGCGAGCAGCCGGAAGAGGGTGGCCTGCTCGCGGTTGACCCGGACTCCGCGGCGGGCCAGCGCGGCCGCCGGCGCCGCCAGGTCGGCCAGCCGCATCGTGCCGTACCGCTGCACCGCGGCCTCGACGCCGGCCGGCACGCCGTAGACCGCGCACGAGGACGCGCCCATGTGGAAGATCTGCACCGCGTCGCCGAAGTGCACCTCGATCGGCTGCAGCGGGGCCTGCGCGGTCGGGTCCGCCCCCCGGCCGGGCGCCTCGACGAAGAAGTCGAGCAGCACCGGCTCCCCGCCGGCCGGCGCCACCAGCAGGTATCCCCCGGCGCCCAGACCGGTCATCAGCGGCTCGGTGACGAGCGAGGTCAGGACCGCGGCCACCGCGGCGTCCACCGCGTTGCCGCCCGCCCGCAGCACCTCGCGGCCGGCCCGCGCCGTCAGCTGGTGACCGGCCGCCACGACGCCACACCTAGCCATCTCGACCCTCTCTGTGCGCACGTACCGCTCCCGCGGTGAATCCCGGACTGTAACGGGTGCCCATGACGCGCATCGCGTCACCGTGGGCAACGACACCGCACCTGCCGCGGTGCGGTGCCGGTGGTCAGGATGCAGCGCCGGTCAGCCGGTGAGCTCGCGTTCCAGTGGAGTGCGGAACCGGGGCGTGACCCGCACCTCGCCGATCCAGCCGGCGACCTCTCCGGCGGCGGCGTCCACCGCGGCGGTGGCGTCACTGCCGATGTCCTCGAGCAACCGGTACACCACCTCGCCGTTCGCGCGCTGCGCCCAGCCGCCCACGATCCGCCCGTTGCACCACACCGTCGGGCCGACGTTGCCGGACCTGTCGAACAGAGCCGCGGCATGGTCGCCGAGATACCACGACCGCTGTGACCAGCCCATCGGGGTGGGGTCCAGCGCCGGCAGCAGCGCCACCCACGGCTGCGGCGCCGGCACCGGGTCGTCGTCGCCGGGCAGCACCAGGCCGGCCACGCCGTCCATGTCAACCTCGACCGGCCGGACCGCGGCGAGGGCCTGCTTCACCTGGCCGGCCGTCCACCCGGTCCACCACCGCAGGTCGGCAACGGTGCCGGGACCGAACGCGGCGAGCCAGCGGCGGACCAGCTCGACCCGGGCCTGCCCGGTCGGCAGCTCCGGCATCCCGCCGGGCAGCCAGGCCTCGACCGGGGACCACCGCCACTGGCTGCTGGCCCAGGAGCCGAGCGGGCGGCCCCGGACGGTCCGGCCGTCGGCGGCCAGCATGAACAGCACCCAGGTGGTGACGTTCTGCGCCCGCTCGTACGCCTTGCCCTCGGCCAGCCGGATCGGGGTGCGCAGCCGCGGCTCGTCCGCGGACAGCTGCGCCCCGGTCGCCTCGCCGCGGGCGGCCAGCGCCCGGACCGCCGACTCCTCCAGCTCGGCCAGCCAGCCGGCATCGCCGACGCCGGCCTGACGCAGCAGCGTGCCGTACCGCTCACGCTGGGCCTGGGCGATCGCCCGGGTGCACGCCGCCTGCACCACCGGCGCCACCTCGACCGGCACCACGAACATCGTGCGGCGCATGCCGAGCATCCGCAGCAGCGACCGCTCCTCGTACAGCGCCCGCTCGACCGCCTCCGGCTTCAGCCCGCCCGCCCTGGCCCGCACCGACAGGAACACCGCGGCCGGGTCGGTGGCATGCAGCGCCACCACCGCCCGCGCCGCAGCGGCCGGGTCAGGCGCCGACACCGGCCCGGCCAGCCGGTGCCGGGCCCCGAGCCGGGCCCGCCGTTGCTCCACTGTGATCTGCCGCACGCCGCCTTCCTACCACCCGGTCCGGACAGTTCCGCGGCGGCGCCGGGGCCCGGCCCGCCTGCAGGCCCGCCCGGGCGGGTCGGCGGGTGGCCGGGACGACCGGCCGGTCACAGGTTCTTGACGGCGGCAAGCACCTTCGACAGCGAGTCCTTGGCGTCCCCGAACAGCAGGGTGGTCCGCTGGTCGTACAGCAGCTCGTTCTCGATGCCGGCGAAGCCGGGGCGCATGGACCGCTTGAGGAACACGACGGAGGCGGCCTGGTCGACGTTGAGGATCGGCATGCCGTAGATCGGCGCCCCGGGGCTGGTGCGGGCCGCCGGGTTGACCACGTCGTTGGCGCCGACCACCAGGGCCACGTCGGCGGCGGCGAACTCGCCGTTCACCTGGTCCATGTCCTTGAGCTGCTCGTACGGCACGTCGGCCTCGGCGAGCAGCACGTTCATGTGGCCGGGCATCCGGCCGGCCACCGGGTGGATGCCGTACAGCACCTCGACACCGCGGGCGGCCAGCGCGCCGGCCAGCTCCTGCACGGTGTGCTGGGCCTGGGCCACCGCCAGGCCGTACCCGGGCACCACGATCACCCGGCGGGCGTACCCGAGCTGGATCGCCACGTCCTCGGGCCCGACCGAGCGCACCGAGCGGGCCTCGCCGCCGGCCGCCGGCCCGGCCGGCCTGGCGGTGAACGCGCCGAACAGGATGCTGGTCAGCGGCCGGCCCATCGCGGCGGCCATCAGCTGGGTGAGCAGGGTGCCGGCGACCAGCAGCAGGGTGTTCTGCAGCACGTAGCCGCCGGCCGCCACGGTCAGGCCGGTGAACGCGTTGAGCAGCGAGATCGCGATCGGCACGTCGGCGCCGCCGACCGGCAGCACGAACAGCACGCCGACCACCAGCGAGACCGCGATCACGGCGGTGGCCAGCGCGCCCGCCGAGCCGCTGGTCCCGCCGACCGCGTAGGTGGCCGCCGCCAGGCCGACGGCGAGCGCCAGCAGGCCGCCGAACAGGTACGGCCCGCCCGGGAACGTCACCGGCCGGCCGGTCATCAGCTCCTGCAGCTTCACGAACGTCAGCGCCGACCCGCTGAACGAGACCGAGCCGACGACCAGCGTGAACAGGGCGGCCACCAGCGGGAAGCCGCGGTCGAGGCCACCGAGCTCGAGCAGCGCGACCAGGGCCGCCGCGCCGCCGCCGACGCCGTTGAACAGGGCCACCAGCTGCGGCATGGCGGTCATCGGCAGCCGCCGCGCGGCCGGCACCCCGATCGCGGCGCCGACCACGATGGCTCCGACGATGGCCGGCAGGTTGCGCAGGTGCTCGGAGGCGAAGACCACCACCACGGCGAGGACCGCGCCGGCCGCGCCGACCAGGTTGGCCCGGCGCGCCGTCTTCGGCGAGGACAGCCCCTTGAGCGCGACGATGAAGCAGACCGCCGCGACCAGGTAGGCCAGGCTGACCCAGTCCCCGGTGTCCGCCGCGCCCTCGGCCAGCGCCACCGGCATGCCGCCGGCCGGCACCAGGTCAGCCACGGTCCGCACCGGCCTCGACCCCGGCTTCGCCGCCGGCCGCCCGCCGCCGCCCGCGGAACATCTCCAGCATCCGGTCGGTCACCACGAACCCGCCGACCATGTTCAGCGTGGCCAGCGTGGTGGCGACGACGCCGAGGGCGACCTCGAGGGCGGTGTCGGCGTGGCCGGTCACGATGATCGCCCCGACCAGGATCACGCCGTGGATGGCGTTCGCGCCGGACATCACCCCGGCACGCTGGTGCTGCCCTGGCGGCAGCTGTGCGAGCGCCGGGTGACGGTCCCGACGGTACCCCGCGGGCATGAGCTACCCGCCCGCTGGGCGCGGCTGGAGCGCCGGATCTGCAGTCGGCCCACCGGTGCGCGCAGCCGGCAGGCCCTCGTCCCGATCCGGGAGTACGAGCGGCACGTGGTCGGCCCGGACCGGCGCCCGCGGTACAGCGCGATCACCCTCGAGGTCCAGGCGCTGGACGAGAGAATCGACAGCTACTGGTATGTGGTGCACGTGGCGCGCGGCGAGGACGTGCTGATCAGTGCCGGCCGGGGCTGCCGCCACGGCATCCGGCTCGACGACCGGTGCCGGTACCCGGATGGCGCGGAGCATCTGGTGGCCGTCGAGCTGCTGCTCGACGAGCCACTCGCCGCGGGTCAGATCGACCGGCTGTCCTACACGGTGACCCGGGTGGAGACGCAGCCGCGGCCGGGGAAGCCGGAGACCACGTTCCGCCGGGTGTTGGCCTCGCCCGCGGTGCGCGATCTGGAGCTGGTCATCGAGTTCGACCCTTCCGCGGTGCCGACGCGCCTGACCCGGCACACCTGGGGCGCCGACCTGACCGGGCCGGACGGCGCGAAGCCAACGGCGCCGGGCCGGACCTCGGACCGGATCCGGCTGGTCAACCCGCCGGTGCGTGGTTACGGCTGGGTGTGGGACTGGCCGGCCGGCGGCTGGTCGGCCTGAGCACCCGCGGCCGCTCAGGCCTGCTGAAAATGACTGCCAACCTCGTCCAGCACGGCAGGTGAAATCACTCACCGTTTACAATCTTGGACGACGCGTAGTTGACCAGGACGTTCTGTACGTGTAGACGAGCATTGTGCCGGTCACGGGCCGCCGCCGGGGCGCGGACCCGGTCAAGTGAATTCGCCGAATTCGCGAGCCACCAGGGCCCGACCGCTGAGAGCATCGGAAGTCGCGGGGCGCTGTGGTGCGTCCTCGTTGCCTGCTGGATGGGGATGAGGCTGGCTTGAGCTGGAGAGATGCTCTGCTGACCTTCGCGGTCGCCGCGGCGTCCGCCGATCTTTTCCTACTGATCAGCTTCCAGAACGAGGGGCCGATCTTCCGGACCTGGGCCTGCCGCCGGGTCGCACTCTTGATCATCTGCACCACCGCGGTGTTGTCCACGGTCGGCGCAGCGATCCTGGCCAACATACCGCTGCTGGGCCAACCGCTGGCCGTGGCCGCCGTGCTGCCGAGCACGCTCTCGGCCCGCCGGCTGCGGCGGGAGGACACCGACCTCGGTGTCATCGGAGCGGTCGTCAGCATGGGGATCGGGGTGCTCGTCCAGCGGCTCAACGAGAACCTCAGCGAGGCCGGCAACGCCTGGGCCGAGTCGAGGATCGGGCCACGCTGGACGCTGCGGAGGCTGGATGTCGCGGGGATGCACTACTACCACCGGCTCCACGTCCGGGTACGTCGCGACCCGGACCGCAGCGAGCAGCTGGAGGTCTACCACGAGCGGCTGCGCGAGGCGATCGATGCCAAGGACCGGGATGGTGCCCGCGAGACGTTGCGGATGATGCTGGAACACGCGTACCAGTGGGGCGGGCACCGCTGGCCACACTTCGATCCGGCCGCCCGGCCCGCGACGCAGCGAGCGTCACGGACGTCCCGGTCGACCTCCCGGGTCAGCAGCGGCAACCGCAGCGCTTGAGTAGGCGTCGACCGGCACGATGCGGATCTCGGCCCGCGCGTCGAGCGCGGTGGCGACGGCCGCCAGTGTCTTCAGCGTCAGGTTCCCGTCCCCGGACAGGATCTGGCTCACCCGTCCTGGGGTGATCTTCATCCGGGTCGCCAGCGCCGATCGTGTGATGCCGTGCTCGGCCATGTATGCGGTAATTTGCGATGTCAGGTCGTGCGCCAGCCAGGTAGACTCGAAGACTACCGTTCGACGCTTGCCAGATGTGTCCACGACTGTAGCCCTTCCTGGGGCTGCCCTTCCGGGCCTGGGTCGGCAAAGGGCCAGTTTAGTCCAACCTAAACGTTTAGGCAAGACTCAACGCGCGCGGCCGCGGGCACGGGCCCGGATCCGGACCCGCCGGGCCACGACGATGGTCAGGATGATGGCGGCCGGCCGGAGCAGCTCGGCTCGCTCGGCGCGCGGGCGGTAGATCGACCGGTAGGTCGCGGTCCCGTTCTTGATCTCGATGTACCCCATCGGTTCGGCTACCGCCCCGCCCCCGCCGCCGCCGCCCTCACCGAGCTCATCCCCCCGGCCCAGCCCGCCGCCGAGAGCGAACCGCACCCGCGCCACCGGGATGATCGTCGCGCCCGATACTTCCACCGGCTCGCCGAACACCGCCGACACCGACGCGCGACCGCGGATGAGCGCCGCGAGCCCCTGCAGGTAACCGCCGGGCGAGCCGTCGACCGCGCGCTCCGCCTGGTACTTGGCCCCGTCGAGGGACTGTGACGTGCTCATGCCGCCCCCTTGTCATGACCCGATCCGGCTGCCCGGCCGGCCGCGCGTGCGGCACGCGGCCGGGCTTGACCGTACGGCCGCCAGGCGGGCCCGGTCCACCACCCACGCCGGTTCAGGGGCACCATCCAGCTCAGCACCGGGGTCGCCGGCAACGCAACCGGCACGCAATGCGGGCAGCGCTGAGACCCTGGGTGCTACCCGTGGTCAGGGCATCCGCTCATAGGCCGGCACGGTGAGGAACTCGACGTAGTCGTCGGCGACCGCCACCTCCATGAAGAGCGCCCGCGCGTCCCCGTAGGCGGCGGGGTCGCCGAGCTTGCCGATCTCCTCGGTGGCCAGCCGCTCGACGAGCTCGCGGGTCACCTTCGCCCCGGTGTCGTCGAGGGCGACGTCGTTGTGCAGCCACTGCCAGACCTGAGACCGGGCTATCTCGGCGGTGGCGGCGTCCTCCATCAGGTTGAAGACGGCCACCGCGCCGGAGCCGCGCAGCCAGCTGGCCAGGTACTGGATGCCGACGCTGACGTTGTTGCGCAGCCCC
>JBKOWA010000441.1:0-3035 GCA_046724155.1 Actinomycetota bacterium | reverse complement strand
ACGTGGCACCGTACGACACCCCGTTCGGGCAGCTGGTGCTGGTGGCCATCTTCGGGCTGTTCGGCGCCGGGTTCTTCTGGCTGCGCAAGCTCGCCCAGTTCGACGTGCCGGCCCGGTTCCTCACCGGGCGGCCGCGGGAGGCGGCCGCCGGCGCCGAGCCGGCACCCCCGCCGCCCGGGACGGAGGTGCCGGCATGATCCCCGCAGTGGTCGCGGGCGCGGTGTTCGGCCTCGGCGTCCTGGTGCTGGTGGTCGCGCTCCGCCCCGCCCGGCCGAGCCTGGCGGCCACGCTGGCCCGGCTGGATGCCCCGCGGGACCCGCTGCACGAGTCGATCTCCGCCGCGATCCGGGCCGAGGGGCTGCCGGAGTGGCGGCGGCGGCTGGGCGCCCGGGTGGAGTCGGCGCTCAGTGCCCGGGGCGTGACGCTCGGCCAGATCCGTTCCGACCTGGCCGTGCTCGGCCGGTCCATGGAGGGCTTCCTGGCCACCACCGTGGTGCTGGCCGGGCTCGGCCTGGTGTTCGGGCCGGTGCTGGTCGCGATGTTCCTGGCGCTGGGCGCCGGCGTCGGGCCGGCGCTGCCGGTCGGGCTGTCGCTGGTCTGCGCCGTCGGCTTCGGGCTGCTGCCGCTGCTGACCCTGCGCCAGGAGGCCGCGGTGCGCCGGCGCGACTTCCGGCATGCGGTCGGCTCGTTCCTGGACCTGGTGGCGATGAACCTGGCCGGCGGCCGGGGCGTGCCCGAGTCGCTGCTGGCCGCGGCCCGGATCGGCGCTGGCTGGCCGTTCGCCCGGATCAGGGACACGCTGGCGTTCGCCCGGCTGCAGGGGCTCACTCCGTGGGCGGCGCTCGGGCGCCTCGGCGACGAGCTGAAGATCGACGAGCTGCGGGACCTGTCCGCGGCGCTCACCCTGGTGGCCGACGACGGGGCGAAGGTGCGGCAGTCGCTGACCGCCCGGGCCGCCACCCTGCGTCGCCGGGAGCTGTCGGAGACCGAGGGCAAGGCGGCCGAGCGGTCGCAGTCGATGCTGGTGGCGCAGCTGGTGATCTGCCTCGGTTTCCTCCTATTTCTTGCCTACCCCGCCGTTTACACTATTTTCACTAGTGGTTAGGTAGTGATGACTCTGCGTCACCAGAGGGAACGGTATCGGCCCACGAACCCAAGTCATCACGGGGGAGGCAGTGTCATCACCGAGAAGCGACGCCATTGCCGACGATCTGGACATTTCGCCACACAGGGAGCAGGAGGTCGCAGATGACGAGGATCCTCATGAGGCTGGCGGGCCCGGTGCTCGTGGCGGTGGCGCTGCTGGTCGCCGCCGTGCACCTGCGCCTGGAGCCGCTGCGGCGGCGCAGCGAGCGCGGCGCGTCGGCGGTGGAGTGGGCGGTCATCGCCGGCATCACGGTCGCGGCGGCGGTGGCCATCGGCACCGTGATCTGGCAGAAGGTCAACACCAGCAAGGACCTGATCAACACCGACCTGCCGACCGGCTGACCCGAGCGGGCGGGCCAGGTGAGGCGTCGAGGCTCTCCTGGCCGGGTGAGCAGGCTGCGGGCGAGGCCGGAGCGGGGCGCCAGCGCGGTGGAGTACGCCGTGCTCACCCCGGTGTTCCTGGTGCTCTGCTTCCTGGTCATCCAGGCCGGGATGTACTACTACGCGCGAAACATCGCGCAGAGCGCGGCCGAGGACGCGGCGCGCAGCGCCCGGGCCACGCAGGCGACCCGGTCGGACATCGACAACCCGCTCGGCCAGACCATGCCGTCCGACGGCGAGCTGCAGGCCCGGGCCCAGACCGGCTATGACACCACGATCAACGCGCTGGACCCCGACCACGGCTTCTTCCGCGGGGGCAGCGTCGAGGCGCACGGGGACGCGCTCAGCGGCCAGGTGCACATCGACGTCCGCGGCCACTCGGTCAACCTACTGCCGCACTTCTTCCCCACCGCGAACATCCACGCCAGGGCCGGCGGTCCGGTGGAGATCTTCAAGGCTCCGGGGGTGAACTGAGATGCGCGGCCGGGGTCCCGGGCGGCGCTCTGGTCAGCGGCGGCTGGCCGGCGAGCGCGGCTCGTTCGCGGTCGAGCTGGCCGTGCTGGCGCCGGTGCTGCTGACGTTCGTGCTGGTGATCGTCGACGGTGGCCGGCTGACCTGGGCCCGGTCCCGGCTGCAGGGCGCGGCACGGGACGCCGCGCGGGCGGTCACCATCAACCACAACAGCGGGCAGGCGGCCTTCGACTCGGCCTACCAGGCCGTGCTCGGCTCGCTGGCCGGCAGCGGCGTGAACTGCATCGACCCAACCCTGGAGGTGGTCCCCGACCCGCGCGTGGTGCCGATCGGGAACGGCGCGACGGTGACGGCGACGGTGACCTGCCAGGTGCGGTTCGTGCTGTTCGGCACCGAGGCGGTCAGCCGTTCGCAGCAGTCGGTGGTCGACCGGTACCGGCAGGTCACCACCGGGCCGGAGACGGTGCCATGACGCGCCGGTCGGGTCACGAGCGCGGGTCGGCGGCGGCGTTCCTGGCCGTGCTGGCGGTGCCGCTGCTGCTGCTGTTCGGCCTCGTGCTGGACGGCGGGCGGGCCATGGAGGGCAAGCTGCGGGCCAAGGACACCGCGGCGGAGGCCGCCCGGGCAGCGGCGAACGCATGCGACCCGGCCGTGCTGCGGGCGCAGGCCGACTGCCAGATCTCCGCGTTCATGCTGCCCTCCGCCTGCCAGCAGGCGGTGGACAGCATCAGCCACAACGCGCCGGAGGGCGCGGCGATGACGACCTGCCGGGCCAGCCCGGACGGGCACGTGGTCACGGTCGGCGTGCAGTTCTCGATCAAGACCACGTTCCTGGGCCTGGCGATGCAGAACATGACGGTACGAGCAACACAATCCGCGCGTACCTATACCAGTCGGTAGCATGCTGTTGCACGGCAGCGAAGGGGGTGTTGTGACTCGCGCGACGGAGCCGTCGGCGGCGCGCTGCTGTGCCGACACGGGGGCCGGTTCAGGGGTCGACGTCGGGGCCGGCGTCGGGGTGGGCCGGTGAGCCGGCC
>JBKOWA010000495.1:0-3907 GCA_046724155.1 Actinomycetota bacterium | reverse complement strand
GGCCGCGGCCTGCCCCGGGCCAGACCGCCCGGCGGCCACCCGGGCCGCCCGGTCCACCTCGCGCAGCGCGGGCAGCCGGGCGGCGTGCTCGGCGGTGACCGGCATCACCAGCAGCCCGTAGCTGACCAGGTCCACCGCGGTCTCCTGCGGGTCGCTGCCCTCCTCGGCGACCTTGTACAGCACCTCGCCGAAGTTGACCGCGCTGATCAGCCCGTCCTCGAACCGCTCGTCCACGTACTCCCAGCCGGGCTCGCGGGCCAGAAAGGTGAGCACCGCCGAGGCATCGAGCGCCACCGGCCCGGTCACCAGCCCACTCGGCGGTCCGGTCGGCGGTCCGGTCGGCGGCCGGGTCACCGCCGCAGACTGGGGTCAGCGGCTCGCTCGGCGATCAGCTCTTCGGCTGCGCTGCCGGTGCGCCCGGCGTGCCGCCGGCCTTCGGCGTACCGCTGCTGCAGCCGCCGCCGGACCGCCGCACGGGTCTCCAGAACGATGACCCCCTCGCCGTCGGCGTGCGCGACCAGCGCATCGGCCGGGCCGATGCCGGCCTCCTCCAGCAGCGCCGCCGGCAGCGTGGGCCGGCGCTTGGCGTCCAGCGCGACCGGCCAGGATCGGACTCCTGCAGCGGTCATCGTCCCACCCCTTCCGGCGCCTCCCACGGTACGCACCAGTGTGGGCCGTAGCCACCCACGCCCACCGCAGCCGCAGCCGCAGCCGCAGCCGCAGCCGCAGCCGCAGCCGCAGCCGCAGCCGGCAACGAACTCAACGTCTGCGGGTAACCCACCCGGGTGCGGTACCTGGACCACCCAGCACAGCGACGGCGCCGGCCCTGCGGATCGTCGCCTCGGCCCGCACCGACCAGTGCGCGTTTCGGGGTGATCCCTCTGCGCGGGTTGGCACGTTGTGTCAACGGCAGGCCGAGGCGACGGTCGCAAGCCGCCTTAGCTGCAGCCGGAGGTGCTGCCGCAGCCTTCGCAGACGTAGCAGCTGCCGGCGGGGCGCATCTTCGTGCCACAGGTGAGGCAGAGCGGCGCGTCGGCGGACTTGCCCTGGTGCAGCTCGACCAGCTCGGTGGACGAGCCGATGCCGGGCGGGGTGGCGGAGCCGGCTCCGGCGGGGCCGGCTCCGCTGCCGGCCTTGTGCGCCGCGGGGGGCGGCTCGATCGGGGCGGATGCTCGCATGCCCACCACGTCCGCCTCGTCGTCGCCGCCGGGTGCGCCGTACCCGTTCACCTGGGCGGCCCGCTCTGCCGAGGTGAGGATGCCGAGCTCGGTCCGCCGGTCCGTGGGCAGGTAGTCCAGCGCCAGCCGCCGGAAGATGTAGTCGATCACGGACTGGGCGATGCGGATGTCCGGGTCGTCGGTCATCCCGGCCGGTTCGAACCGCATGTTCGTGAACTTGCGCACATAGGTCTCCAGCGGCACCCCGTACTGCAGCGCGATCGAGACCGCCACCGAGAACGCGTCCATCACCCCGGCCAGTGTCGAGCCCTGCTTGCCGAGCTTGAGGAAGACCTCGCCGAGGCCGTCATCGGGGTAGGAGCCGGCGGTCAGGTAACCCTCGGCGCCGCCGACGGTGAACGAGGTGGTCATGCTCGGCCGCTGCTTGGGCAGCCGGCGCCGGGTGGGCCGGTGCTCGCCGGCCGCCTCGGGCTCGGCTTCTGCGGCCGACTTCTTCTCCTTGGCGTTGGACAGCGGCTGCCCGACCTTGCAGTTGTTCCGGTAGATGGCCAGCGCCTTCAGGCCCAGCCGCCAGCCCTCGAAGTAGATCTTCTCCACCTCCTCGACGGTGGCCGACTCCGGCATGTTCACCGTCTTGGAGATGCCCCCTGAGATGAACGGCTGCACCGCGGCCATCATCCGCACGTGCCCCAACGGGGAGATAGATCGCTCCCCCATCGCACAGTCGAACACCTCGTAGTGCTCCGGCCGCAGCCCGGGGGCGTCCATCACGTGCCCGTGCTCGGCGATGTACTCGACAATCGCCTCGATCTGCTCCCCGACGTATCCCAGGGTCTCCAGCGCCCGCGGCACCGTCTGGTTGACGATTTGCATCGAGCCGCCGCCGACCAGCTTCTTGAACTTCACCAGCGCCAGGTCTGGCTCGATCCCGGTGGTGTCGCAGTCCATCATCAGACCGATTGTCCCGGTCGGGGCCAGCACCGAGGCCTGCGCATTGCGCCAGCCGTTGCGCTCCCCGATCCGCAGCCCGTCCCGCCACTGGCGCACGGCCGCCTTGAGCACCGCGGCGTCGTCGGCCCCCACCGAACGCACCGCGTCGGTGGCCGCCGCGTGCTTGCGGATCACCCGCTGGTGCGCGTCGGCATTGCGGGCGTACCCCTCGTACGCGCCCACCACACCGGCCAGCTCAGCCGACCGCCGGTACGCCGTGCCGGTCATCAACGAGGTGATCGCCGCGGCCAGCGCCCGGCCGCCCTCGGAGTCGTACGCGTGGCCGGTGGCCATCAGCAGCGCGCCGAGGTTGGCGTACCCGATGCCGAGCTGCCGGTACGCCCGGGTGGTCTCGCCGATCTTCTCCGTCGGGAAGTCCGCGAAGCAGATCGAGATGTCCATCGCGGTGATCACCAGCTCGACCGCCTTGGCGAACGTCGCCGCGTCGAAGGTGCCGTCCGGCCGGAGGAACTTCAGCAGGTTCAGCGAGGCCAGGTTGCACGAGGAGTTGTCCAGGTGCAGGTACTCGGCGCACGGGTTGGACGCGGTGATCCGGCCGGACTCCGGGCAGGTGTGCCAGTCGTTGATCGTGTCGTCGTACTGGATGCCGGGGTCGGCGCACTCCCAGGCCGCCTGGGCGACGGAGCGGAACAGCTCTTTCGCGCGCACGGTCTCCAGCGCCTCGCCGGTCTGCCGGGCGTGCAGGTCGAACGGGCCGTCCTCGGCGACCGCGGTCATGAACTCGTCGCTGACCCGGACCGAGTTGTTGGCGTTCTGGTATTGCACCGAAGAGCTGTCCCGGCCGCCCAGGTCCATGTCGAAGCCGGCGTCGCGCAGCGCGCGGATCTTGTCCTCCTCGCGCGCCTTGGACTCGATGAACTCCACGATGTCCGGGTGGTCGATGTCCAGCACCACCATCTTGGCGGCCCGCCGGGTCGCCCCGCCGGACTTGATCGTGCCGGCCGACGCGTCCGCGCCGCGCATGAAGCTGACCGGGCCGGACGCGGTGCCGCCGGAGGACAGCAGCTCCCGGCTGGAGCGGATCCTCGACAGGTTCAGCCCGGCACCGGAGCCGCCCTTGAAGATCAGCCCCTCCTCGCGGTACCAGTTCAGGATCGAGTCCATCGTGTCGTCCACCGCCAGGATGAAGCAGGCCGACACCTGCTGCGGGGCAGCGGTGCCCACGTTGAACCACACCGGCGAGTTGAAGCTGAACACCTGGCGCAGCAGCATCCAGGTCAGCTCGTGCTCGAACACCTCGGCGTCGGCCTCGGTGGCGAAGTAGCCGTGCCGCTCGCCGGCCGCCCGGTAGGTGCCCGCCACCCGGTCGATCAGCTGGCGCAGGCTGGACTCCCGGTCCGGCGCGCCGGCCGCACCCCGGAAGTACTTGCTGGTCACGATGTTGACCGCGTTGCCGCTCCAGAAGTCCGGGAACTCCACGCCGCGCTGCTCGAAGGTGACCGAGCCGTCCCGCCAGTTGGTCATCACCACGTCGCGGCGGGTCCAGTTGACCTCGTCGTACGGGTGCCTGCCCGGCGTGGTGTAGACCCGTTCGATCCGCAGCCCGCGCCCGGCCTTCGCCCGGCCGGCGCCCTTGGACGGCGTGTCGACGGTCTCGGTCATGCCCTCGCCCCTCTCGATATCGGTCTGCCGGCCCCCGCGTACACCGGCGGGTGCTCGAGTCGTTTGCCGCCGGTCGGTGCGGCCCGCCGGGCCACTCACTGCCGGCCACTCACTGC
>JBKOWA010000351.1:0-3895 GCA_046724155.1 Actinomycetota bacterium | reverse complement strand
GTGGTGCGCCGGGCGTGCGGCGCCGCGCTGCGCGAGCTGGGCGGCCGGTCCCGGGTGGTCACCACGCTCGCCCTGGTCAACGGTGAAGTGCCGGACCCGGCCCTGGTGGTGGCCGCCGGCGAGGGCGCGCTGCTCGGCGCCTACCGGTTCACCCGGTACAAGACCGACGCCGGCCTGCCGCCCCCGGACCAGGTCGCGCTGGTGGTGCCGGACGTCAAGGACAAGGCCTCCCGGGCCGCGGTGAAGCGGGCCACCGCGGTGGCCGGGGCCGTCGCGTTCGCCCGCGACCTGGTCAACCAGCCGCCGAACGAGCTGTATCCGGCGGAGTTCGCGGCCCGCGCGGTGCAGGCGGCCGAGCGGGTCGGGGTGGACACCGAGGTTCTGGACGAGAAGGCGCTACGCAGGAGCGGGTACGGGGGGATCGTCGGCGTCGGCAGCGGCTCGGCACGGCCGCCGCGGCTGGTCCGGCTGACCTACCGGGGGCCGCGCGCCAAGACCCGGGTGGCCCTGGTCGGCAAGGGCATCACGTTCGACTCCGGTGGGCTGTCCATCAAGGGTGCCAAGGACATGGAGTGGATGAAGAGCGACATGGCCGGCGCCGCCGCCGTGATCGCCACCGTGACGCTGGCTGCCGCGCTCAAGGTGCCGGTCGAGGTGATCGCGACCGTGCCGATGGCCGAGAACATGCCCGGCGGCGCGGCGTACCGGCCGCAGGACGTGCTGACCATGTACGGCGGCCAGCGGGTCGAGGTGCTGAACACCGACGCCGAGGGCCGGCTGATCCTGGCGGACGCGCTGGTCCGGGCCGGCGAGGACTCCCCCGACTACGTTCTGGACGCCGCCACGCTCACCGGCGCGCAGCTGGTCTCGCTGGGCACCCGGACCTCCGGGGTGATGGGCGACGAGCACCTGCGGGCCCGGGTGGTCGCCGCGGCGGCACTGGCCGGCGAGAGCGTGTGGCCGATGCCGATGCCGGCCGAGCTGCGCACCGACCTCGACTCCACGGTCGCCGACCTGGCCAACGTCACCGGGCACCGGCACGGCGGCATGCTGGCCGGCGCCCAGTTCCTGTCCGAGTTCGTCGCTGACGCGGTGCCCTGGGTGCACCTCGACGTGGCCGGTCCGGCATTCAACATCGGCGAGCCGTGGGGCTACACCCCGAAGGGCGGCACCGGCGCGCTGGTGCGCACGCTGTTGGCCGTGCTCGAAGACATCGCCGTCAACGGCTGACCACCGAGCTCGCCGCCCGGACGAGCGGGTCGGGCGGGCACTCCACAGGCGAGCTCAGCCCATCGGCGGCAGCTCGGAGTCGTCGATCGGCCGGTTGGACGCGGTCGGCACGCCAGACTGCCCGGCCGCCTTGCGCCGGGCGGTCCACTCCCGCATCCGCCTCGGATAGCCGACCAGGTTGGCGTCGTAGACCGGGATGCCCAGCCGCCGGCCGAGAGCGCGGGCGGCCTCCGGCCCGGAGATCCGGCGCCGGGTCCACTCCCCGTCCGCGGCCACCAGCACGATCGTGGCCTCGGTGACCGTCGTGCGCGGCTCGACGTACGCCTCGACCCCGCGCCTGGTGCGGGCGAACTCCTCCAGGTGGCTGGTGTCCTCGCCGCTGGCTCGCCGTAGCCCGCCAGCCCGTTGCTTGCGCCGCCGGAACAGAGCCAACGCTGCGCTCCTTCCCCGACCACCGGGCCGGACGCACTCATACCGGACGCACTCATACTGGTGACCACCGGCACGGGCGCACCGGTCGGCCGATATCCAGCTTCCCACGGCACGAAGCCGGCGACAGAGCCTGTTGGTAAATCCTCGGTGGATGCACCCGGTGATCCAGACGGCGATGTCCCTGCGGGACACCCGCACCCGAGCACGGCAAGGCGGAGGAGGTGCCGATACCGTTGTTGTATCGGCGACGACGACGTCTTTGCGGGGTCTCCCGCGCAAACGCGGAGCTTGCGGAGCGTTTTCGTGGGGTGCGAACGCCGCCGGTCGTCGTCTGGGCGCCGGGGGCGCCGCCAGCAGGGTTTGCCGACAGGCTCTTTGGATCCGGCCGGACGATCTTCCAGCGTTCCGCTGCGGCGGGACGCGCCCTCGTCGCGCCCGTGACGCCGCCAGTGCCAAGATGTTCCGTGGTGTCCCCCGACACAGGACACCCTTAGCCATACGCACTCGAGGAGCACCTGTGGCGGACACGAGCGTCGACCTCGTCATCCTCGGCGGAGGCAGCGGTGGCTACGCCTGCGCACTGCGCGCCGCCGAGCTCGACATGAGCGTCACCCTGATCGAGAGGGACAAGGTCGGCGGCACCTGCCTGCACCGCGGCTGCATCCCCACCAAAGCCCTGCTGCATGCCGGTGAGGTGGCCGACGCGGCCCGGGAGAGCGCCCAGTTCGGCGTGCTGGCGACGTTCGAGGGCATCGACATGGCCAAGGTGAACGGCTACAAGGACGGCGTCGTCAACAAGATGCACCGCGGCCTGACCGGGCTGATCAAGGGCCGCGGCATCCAGATCGTCGAGGGTGGCGGCCGGCTGGTCTCGCCGACCGCGGTTCAGGTCGGCGCGGACACATACACCGGCAAGCACGTCGTGCTGGCCACCGGGTCGTACCCGCGCACCCTGCCCGGCCTGGAGATCGACGGCGAGCGCGTGATCACCAGCGACCACGCGCTGCTGCTGGACCGGGTGCCGGAGTCGGTGGTGGTGCTCGGCGGCGGCGTGATCGGCGTCGAGTTCGCCAGCGTGTGGAAGTCCTTCGGCGCCGAGGTGACCATTGTCGAGGCGCTCCCGCACCTGGTGCCGCTGGAGGACGAGGCCAGCTCGGCGCTGCTGGAGCGGGCGTTCCGCCGCCGCAAGATCGCGTACAAGCTGAACGCCCGGTTCTCCGGCGTCGAACGCACCGACAGCGGGGTGCGGGTGTCCCTGGAGAACGGCGAGACGATCGAGGCGGAGCTGCTGCTCGTCGCGGTCGGGCGCGGGCCGATCTCCGCCGGCCTCGGCTACGACGAGGTCGGTGTGCAGATGGACCGCGGCGGCTTCGTCGTGGTCGACGAGTACTGCCGCACCAACGTGCCCACCATCTCGGCCGTCGGTGACCTGGTCCCGACCCTGCAGCTGGCCCACGTCGGCTTCGCCGAGGGCATCCTGGTCGCCGAGCGGCTGGCCGGGCTGCCCGTGCTGCCGATCGACTACGCCGGGGTGCCCCGGGTGACGTACTGCGAGCCAGAGGTCGCCTCGGTGGGGCTCACCGAGGCGCAGGCAGTAGAGAAGTACGGCGCCGACAAGATCGCCACCCAGACCTACGACCTGACCGGCAACGGCCGCAGCCAGATCCTCAAGGCCTCGGGCGCGGTCAAGCTGGTCGCCGTCAAGGACGGTCCGGTGCTCGGCGCCCACATGGTGGGCAGCCGGGTCGGCGAGCTGATCGCGGAGACCCAGCTCATCTACAACTGGGAGGCGCATCCCAGCGAGGTCGCCCAGCTGATCCACCCGCACCCCACCCAGACCGAGGCCATCGGCGAAGCGCACCTCGCGCTGGCCGGCAAGCCGCTGCACGTCCACTGACCAGCTCGCCTGCCTGCGCCGGCAGAACGCCAAAGGAGTCATACACCCATGCCGGTCTCCGTCACGATGCCCCGCCTCGGCGAAAGTGTCACCGAGGGCACTGTCACCCGCTGGCTGAAGAAGGAGGGCGAGCAGGTCGAGGCCGACGAGCCGCTGCTCGAGGTGTCCACCGACAAGGTTGACACCGAGATCCCCTCCCCCGCGTCCGGCGTGCTCACGGCGATCAAGGTCGGTGAGGACGAGACCGTCGAGGTCGGCGTCGAACTGGCCACGATCGACGAGGCGGGCACCGCCGCTGCGCCGGCGCCCGCCGAGAAGGCCGAGGCACCCCAGCCG
>JBKOWA010000024.1:0-4062 GCA_046724155.1 Actinomycetota bacterium | reverse complement strand
GGTGGAACCGGCCCATCGGGTGGAGCCGGCCCATCGGGTGGAGCCGGCCCATCGGGTGGAGCCGGCCCATCGGGTGGAGCCGGCCCATCGGGTGGAACCGGCTCACCGAGCAGTACCGGCTCACCGAGCGGCACAGCCCCGCAGGGTTGGACCGGCGGGCCGCCGCCGAACGGCGCCTCGGCGTCGGCGACGCAGGCAGCGACCGCACCGGCGCGGATTTCGCGATCGGTGTCACCGGCCGGGACGGCGGCCACGCCGGCCTGGTGGTTGGCGTCGGCTCAGCAGGCTTCGACTATGCGGCCCGCGACAGCTCTCCGCCGGCCGGGCCGGCACCGCCGGGCTGCCCCGTCAGGCGGCCAGCTCTGGCGGCAGTGGCTGGTCGGGCAGCACGGTTAGCCGGGAGACCGCCCGGGTCACGCCACGTAGCGGCGGCGCAGGCCGGCTCGCCGGCGTCGTCGCGGATGTGTCGGCGGCCGATGTGCAGCCGCGTGTTCGGGTGCGCGTGGCGGCGCGCACAGGCGAAGGACCCTACCGGGCCGGGAGCGGTGGGTCAGCCGAGTTTCCCGGTCACTCCTCGGCGGTGGACAGCACCCCGTCGGCGTACCCGCGGGCGTAGTCCCAGGACACGAACGCAGACGGGTCAGGCCCGAACGCCGGCTCGTGGACCCGGGTCTGGCCGGCCTCCAGGAGGTACATCAGGTTGCCGCGCATCAGGTCCCAGTTGAAGAAGTGCGGCTCACCGCAGTCCTCGCAGTCCACCACGATGCCCCGCACGCC
Organism: Actinomycetota bacterium; assembly: GCA_046724155.1. Classification (GTDB taxonomy): domain Bacteria; phylum Actinomycetota; class Actinomycetes; order Mycobacteriales; family JACQDL01; genus JBKOWA01. The sequence continues at coordinate 3,285 of JBKOWA010000024.1, read as the reverse complement.
CTTGGGCTCCAGCAGCGCCTGGAAGATGTCCAGATCCTCCAGGTCGGCGAGGACGTCCTCGCGTTCGGCGGGCGTGAGCGGGTCGCCGGCCTCGTCGCGGGCGAGCGCCGCCGCGGGATCGTGGGGATCTCCCAGGAACGGGTCCAGCGGCTCGTTGGTCACCTCACCACCGTAGACGAGGCCCGGCGCCAGGGGGAAACGGTCGCCATGGTTGATTGCCCAGCCCGCACAGTAGGAGAGCGGACCGGGCACGCGAGGATACCGCCGGGCCGGGAGACCTCCGGACCGGGAGGCCGGCCGGTACGCACGGGGGCGTAACAACGGGTCGGCCGGCGCCTCGCGTGGGCCGACGTGGGCTCCACCACCCTGTATTGACTGCTGCAAATATAGACCATGGTCGATGCGTGGTGATTGTTGATCGGTTACTCCCGAGGGCTGGCCGGACACGGAAGGAGATGGTGTCCCCGCTAACATGAAGCATGGATTCCGCCGACATGATCGCCGGCTTTGGCCTGACGTTCGATGACGTCCTCCTGGTTCCCGCGGCTTCCGACGTGATTCCCAGCCAGGCGGACACCACGGCCCGGCTGTCCCGCAACATCACCGTGCGGGTCCCGCTCGTCTCCTCCGCCATGGACACGGTGACCGAGGCGCGGATGGCCATCGCCATGGCCCGGCAGGGCGGTCTCGGCGTGCTCCACCGCAACCTGTCCATCGAGGACCAGGCCATCCAGGTCGATCTGGTCAAGCGGTCCGAGGCCGGCATGGTGACCAACCCCATCACCTGCGGTCCGGATGACCCGCTGTCCACAGTGGACGACCTCTGCCAGCGGTTCCGGATCTCCGGGGTGCCGGTGGTGGGCGCCGACGGCGTGCTGCTCGGCATCGTGACCAACCGCGACATGCGCTTCGAGCAGGACCTGGCCCGGCCGGTGCGCGAGGTGATGACCCCTATGCCGCTGGTCACCGCGCCGGTCGGGGTGCGCAAGGACCAGGCGTTCGGCCTGCTGCACGAGCACAAGATCGAGAAGCTGCCGCTGGTGGACCCGGCCGGGCGGCTGCGCGGGCTGATCACGGTCAAGGACTTCGCCAAGTCCGAGGCGTACCCGCAGGCCACCAAGGACCGGGACGGCCGGCTGCGGGTGGGCGCCGCGGTGGGCGTCGGCGACGACGCGTTCAAGCGCGCCATGCGGCTGGTGGACGTCGGCGTGGACCTGATCGTGGTGGACACCGCGCACGGCCACGCCCGCGCCGTGCTGGACACCGTGGCCCGGCTGAAGGCGGCCACCAAGGTGGACGTGCTCGGCGGCAACGTGGCGACCAGGGCCGGCGCCCAGGCGATGGTCGAGGCCGGCGTGGACGGGGTCAAGGTCGGGGTGGGCCCGGGTTCGATCTGCACCACCCGCGTGGTGGCCGGCGTCGGCGTGCCGCAGGTGACCGCGATCCACGAGGCGGCGCGGGCGGCTCGGCCGGCCGGCGTGCCGGTGGTCGGTGACGGTGGCCTGCAGTACTCCGGCGACATCGCGAAGGCGATCGCGGCCGGCGCCGACACGGTGATGCTGGGCAGCCTGCTGGCCGGCTGCGAGGAGAGCCCGGGCGACCTGATCTTCATCAACGGCAAGCAGTACAAGTCGTACCGCGGGATGGGCTCGCTGTCCGCGATGCAGTCCCGCGGTCAGGCCCGGTCGTACTCCAAGGACCGGTACTTCCAGGAGGACGTCCTCTCCGACGACAAGCTGGTGCCGGAGGGCATCGAGGGCCAGGTGCCGTACCGGGGTCCGCTGGCCGCGGTGGCCCACCAGCTCATCGGCGGGCTGCGCCAGGCCATGGGGTACACCGGAGCGCGTACCATCGCCGACCTGCAGACCGCGCGGATGATCCGGATCACCGCCGCCGGTCTGAAGGAGAGCCACCCGCATGACATCCAGGTGACCGTCGAGGCCCCGAACTACTACTCCCGCTGATTTACAGCTGAGTAATGTTCCCGTTGAACTACCGCTGGGTAAGGTGCGCGAGTGCGTGACATCGTCGAGATCGGGATGGGCAAGACCGCCCACCGCGGATATCACCTGGACGAGGTCGCCCTCGTCCCCACCCGGCGCACCCGGGCGTCCAAGGATGTCTCGACCAGCTGGCAGCTCGACGCGCACGAGTTCGCCCTGCCGCTGGTCGCGGCGCCGTCGGACGCCATCGTCTCGCCGTCCTCCGCGGCGCTGATCGACTCCCTCGGCGGCCTGGCGGTGCTGAACGGCGAGGGTCTGTGGGCCCGCTACGACGAGCCCGAGCCGCTGTTCGAGGAGGTCATCGGCGAGGGCGACCTGCCCGAGGAGATCGCGCTGCAGCGGCTGTACGCCGAGCCGGTGCAGCCGGAGCTGCTGGCCCGCGCGATCAAGGAGCAGCGGCAGGCGGGCACCAACGTGGTCGCGGTGCGGCTGTCCCCGCAGAAGACCGCCGACCTGGCCAGCATCGTGCTGCGCGCGGGCGTCGACGTCCTCGTCATCCAGGGCACCGTGGTGTCGGCCGAGCACGTGTCCAAGCACCGCGAGCCGTTGAACCTCAAGACGTTCATCGCCGAGCTGGACATCCCGGTGATCGTCGGCGGCTGCGCGGACTACCAGACCGCGCTGCACCTGATGCGTACCGGCGCCGCCGGGATCATCGTCGGCTACGGGGCCAACGCCGGCGCCACCACCCCCGACGTGCTCGGCATCGACGTGCCGATGGCCACCGCGATCGCCGACGCGGCCGCGGCGCGCCGGGACTACCTGGACGAGACCGGCGGCCGGTACGTGCACATCATCGCCCACGGCGACATCACCACCGGCGGTGACATCGCCAAGGCCATCGCCTGCGGCGCCGACGCGGTGATGCTCGGCGAGCCGCTGGCGGCCGGCGCCGAGATGCCCGGCCGCGGCATGTACTGGGACCACACCGTCTCGCACCCGAACCTGCCGCGCTCCGTCCTGGAGCAGTTCCTGCTCGCCGGCGACCGGGTCATGCTCTCCGAGGTGCTGATCGGCCCCACCTTCGACCCCACCGGCCACCGCAACCTGTTCGGCGCTCTCCGCCGCTCGATGGCCAAGTGCGGCTACTCCACGGTGAAGGAGTTCCAGCGGGTAGACCTCACCCTCGCCTACCGCGGCTGAGCCGCCGCTTACCGCTGTAACCGGTACCCACCGCGTCCGCCACCCGGGCGCCCGCCGGACCCGACCCACACCCCGACCAGCCCGCCCGCCGGGTGCTGGCGGGCCGGCGACGACCAGCTAACGGCCCGCGGCCCGCTAC
>JBKOWA010000617.1:0-2262 GCA_046724155.1 Actinomycetota bacterium | reverse complement strand
GGGCCGGCGCGGTCGCCCCAGGTCTTGCCGAAGACCTCGGTCAGCAGCAGCATCGCCATGTCGCAGCGGACCCCGTCGGCCTGGTCGCCGATGCGGGCCAGCGTGTCGACGGTCGCGGTCCGCAGCTCCTGGCTGAACGCGTTCACCTGGACGACGTCGGGCCACGGTGGGAAGTAGGGGTCGCGGCCGTTGGCGAACACGCGGCCGCCCACCGCGACGAATTCGTCGGGGCAGCGGGTGAGGTCGCCAGCGTCTCCCTGGATGAGGTAGCCGGGATGGTCGGTCAGCCAGGGGTGGTCGGCCGCGACGTGGTTGGGCACGTAGTCCAACAGCAGCCGCACCCCGCGGCGGGCCAGTTCGGCGCGTGCGGCGGCCAACCCGCCCGGACCGCCGAGCGCCTCGTCGACCACGTAGTCGCGGACGCAGTACGGCGAGCCGGTGATGTCGGCGGGACCGAGGTCGGGCAGCGCGTCACGGAACGACGCCTGCAGCGCGGGGTCCTGCAGGGCGAGCTGCAGCCCGGCCGGGCTGCGTTGCCAGACGCCCATCAGCCAGACGGCATCGACGCCGGGCAGCGAGACCTCGTCCCATGCCGTGGCAGGGATCTCGCCGAGGGTGATCCGGCGGCCCTGCTGGCGGCTCAGCTCGCCCAGCCAGATCATGGTGTTGATTTCGTAGATCACCGGCTGGGCCGGCCACCCGGTCATCCGTCGGCCTGGGCCGGGTCGGCTGCCGGGCGGAGCGTGTCGCGGCTGGCGGTGAGCCAGAACTCGGCGTTGGTCGCGTGGAACAGGGTCGCCGTGACCGCCGCCAGCCCGGTCCAGCCGGTCTGATGGCTCGCCCCGATGCCGGCGCCGTTGTCGCCGTGGAAGTACTCGTAGAACAGCAGCAGGTCTCGCCAGTTCGGGTCGGTCTGGAACCGGGCCTGCCCGCCGTGCACGGGGCGGCGGCCGGTGGCGTCGCGGAGGAAGGTCGCGGTCAGCCGGGCAGCCAGGTCCTCGGCGACCTGGTAGAGCGTCAGCTGCCGGCCGGACCGGGTGGGGCACTCGACGGTGAACTGGTCGCCGTAGTAGGCGTACAGGTTGAGCAGCGCCCGGACCAGCAGCACGTTGATCGGGAACCAGACCGGCCCGCGCCAGTTGGAGTTACCGCCGAACATGCCGGAGTCGGACTCGGCGGGCAGGTAGCCGACGCGGTACTCCTGGCCGCCCACCCAGAACGAGTACGGGTGCTCGGCGTGGAACCGGGACAGCGAGCGGATGCCGTACGGGCTCAGGAACTCGTCCTCGTCCAGCATCCGGGCCAGGATCCGGCGCAGCCGGTCCTCGTCGAACAGGGCGAACAGGTGCCGGCCGCGAGCGCCGGGACCGCGCTCGCCCCGGGAGAGCACGACGGCCTGCACCGCAGGATGCCGCTCCACGAACTTCCACGCGCCGGTCACCAGGTCGGGGAACCGCTGGTCGGCGTACCCGCCGACCACCGAGGTCGCGGCGAGCGGGAGCAGGCCGACCAGCGAGCGGACCTTCAACCTGGTCGTACTGCCGTCCGGCAGCCGCAGCAGGTCGTAGAAGAACCCGTCCTCCTCGTCCCACAGGCTGTCGTTCTTCTCGCCCATCCGGTTCATGGCCACCGCGATCCAGGCGAAATGCTCGAACAGCGTCTGCGCCTGCTCGACGTACACCGGGTCGTCGACGGCCAGCTCCAGCGCGATCTGCAGCAGGTTCTGGCAGTACAGCGCCATCCAGGCGGTGCCGTCAGCCTGGTCGAGCTGACCGCCGGTGGGCAGCGGCGCGCTGCGGTCGAACACGCCGATGTTGTCCAACCCCAGGAAGCCGCCCTGGAAGATGTTGCTGCCGTCCGGGTCCTTGCGGTTCAGCCACCAGGTGAAGTTCTTCAGCAGCTTCAGGAACGCGTTCTCCAGGAACGCCCGGTCCGCCCGCCCGGTGCGCAGCTTCTCCAGCTCGTACACGAACAGCGTCGCCCACGCGTGCACCGGCGGGTTCACATCGCCGAAGTTCCACTCGTACGCCGGGATCTGCCCGTTCGGATGCTGGTACAGGCGGCGCAACAGCAGGTCCAGCTGGCCCTTGGCGAACGCGGGATCGACAGTGGCCAGCGCGATCGTGTGGAAGGCCAGGTCCCAGGCCGCGAACCACGGGTACTCCCATTTGTCCGGCATCGAGATGATGTCACCGGCGACCAGGTGGTACCACTCGCTGTTCCGCAGCTGCGGATCGGCGCCGAGCGGGTCCGCGCCGTGCT
>JBKOWA010000243.1:0-30891 GCA_046724155.1 Actinomycetota bacterium | reverse complement strand
GTACGAGGAGCTGCTCCGGCGGTTCTCGGAGCTGTCGAAACCGGGGGAACGGCGACGACCGCTGGCGGCACTACGGCGGCACCCGCGGCTCGATCCATCCGGTGCCGACAGGGAGGGTTTGGTAGCACCAAAGGTGCTACTCTACGAAGATGGGCGTGCGGAAGATCAGTGTGAGTCTCGACGACGCGGCGTACGACGCGGCGGTCGAGCAGGCTGAGGCCGAAGGGGTGAGCCTGTCGGCTTGGCTGTCGCGTGCGGCGCTGCACGAGGCCAGAGTCGCGGCGGGCTTGCGGGCAGTGGCGGAGTGGGAAGAGGAGAATGGTCCGGTAACCGCGGAAGAACTTGCCTGGGCCGACAGCGTGCTGGGCCACCCGGTGTCGGCGCAGCAGACGAGCTAGCCCGAGCTAGCCGGTGGGGCTCACCTACGACGCTGGCGGTTTGGTTGCGGCAGAGCGTAATGATCGTCGGCTGTGGACGATCCACAAAGCGGCTCTGCTGCGCCGTGACCAGATCACCGTGCCGGCGGTGGTGCTGGCTCAGGTATGGCGTGATGGCGCTCGTCAGGCGCGGCTTGGGCAGCTGCTGGCTGGGTGCGAGGTCGAGGTGTTCGGCAGGGAGATGGCCAGGGCGGTCAGTCGGCTGCTGACGGCATCGGGTACATCGGATCTGGTCGACGCAGCGGTGGTGATCGCGGCGGCCCGCCGCGGAGACCTGGTCGTCACCAGCGATCCGCACGACCTCACGGCGTTGGCTAAGACGCTCGGGGTTCCCCTGCGGCTGCACGCGTTGTAGCAGCTGCAGCGAACCTCCCATACGTCGCAAAGGTGCGCCGGGATCCAGTGGGATCCGACCGAGAATATCCACATTTTGTCCACTACCCCCGGGATCATCAGTTAGTAGGAAGTAGTGGCCCCCATTGCCAGCACTATGTTGATCTTCATCTCCTACTCTGAGTGCTGGGCATGCTGGCAGCCGAGCGTTGTAGTGCGTTAGTCGCTAGGCCATGCTCAGACCTCCTCCGCACCTCCGGCTCCAGTTCCACGGCACTCCACGACATAGCACAGATGCTATAGAGCTGGGCACCGAGCAGCCGGCGCGTCGCGCCAAGGCTCTCCTATGCGGGGTTGGGTCGGCAGGTCGGGCTGGGCAGGAACCGGGCGTCGGGGCGGGCTCCCGCCGCATCGGGTATCCTTACTTCGTCTTCGATGTAAGGAGCTACGCCATGGAAGTATCGGCCACCGTGACCGGCAAGGGGCAGGTGACCATCCCGAAGCAGGTCCGGGAGGCCCTCGGCATCGTCGCGGGCGACCACGTGCTGTTCCGGGTTGAGGGCGGCCGGGCGACGCTGGCCCGGACGCGTGACCTGTTGGACCTCGCCGGAGCAGTCAGCGTGCCGGCCGCGAAGCGGGGAGCGCGATGGGATGAAGTGCGCCGGGCGGCCAGGGCTGCCCGCGGCGAGCGCGTTGCCAACCCCTCGCCGCGGCCGGGCGGCCGACGAGCCGGGTGAGCGCATTCGTCGATACCAACATCCTGATCAGGCATCTCACCGGCGACCCGCCGAAACAGGCCCGGCAGGCCACGGCGTTCCTCGCCGCGGCCGACGAACTGCTCCTCGCGGACCTGATCGTCGCCGAGACGGTATACGTGCTGGAGTCCTTCTACGAGGTGCCCCGCGGCCGGGTCGCCGAGCTGGTCCGGGCAGTGCTCGCCTTCCCACCGGTCACGGTGGTGGACGAGCCGCTGCTCCTGCGTGCACTGGAGGTGTACGAGGTCGACCGGCTGGACTTCGCCGAGGCGTATCTCGTCGCCAGCGCCGAGGTATCCGGCATCGGCGCGGTGGTATCGTTCGACCGCGCGGTCAGCCGCGTGCCGACCGTCCGACACATCGTCCCCGGCAAGACACCGTGACCGGATCACAGCCCGGGCGGTATGAGCCTGCCGGGGCCTGAGCTTGTGTCCCGCCGTCCGCCACCCCCGTCCCCGGTGCGGGGGTGGTTACAGGCGTTTCCGGTAATGCCGCGCGGGTGCGGGGGACGTTCACCGGGTTGCACTCTGTCCGCGCGCAGCCGCAAAGTCGGTCGCCGTTCCCGGCCGTCCAGCAGGTGACATTCGGCACCTGGGGTCCGCCACCGGGTCGGGTATTCCGGCTACGCTGCGACTTTTTCCATCGAGCCGGCTCTGTAGCCGAACGCGCTGCCGGCTCCGGGGTGGGCGCCGGTGTCGAAGTCAAACAGGTCGTTCGGGGTGCACTGCAGGGCGGTGCACAGGGCGCGCAAGGTGGACAGCTTGACCTGACTGGGCTCCTTGCTGAAGAGGGCGGAGACCGAGGCGATGGACATCTCCAGGCCGGCCCGGTCGATCAGCAGCTTACGTAGCTGGGTAGCCGTCCACACCTCACGCTGGGCAGCTGCCATCCGCAGCCTCCACCTGATGATGCGCATGCGCATCCCTCCTACCGCCTCGGTTGACTCTGCCGAACGCATAACAGCCGTGCCGACGCCGGTATTTCGGGGCGGGGCCTCAGGTAGTCCTCAAGCGTTTTCGTAGCCGGCCATCCCGGCTGGTCGAGCTGGTGTGCGGGCCGGTGCGCGCCCGGCGGTGGTGCTGGCGGCCACCTACGGCGGGCACCGGCGGTGGCGGCGCAGCCGCGGACCGGGGCGCGGCCGTCAGACCGCACCATTCCCGGACCAGTCCCGCCTTCAGGGATGACCGGTCACGGCGTTTTCTAGACTCCACACAGCCGGCTCCGCCGTAAATTCAACGGCGCCGTCACATTCGTTAAGGTGGCACCTGAAAAAATAAGGTCGCGCCTTAAGAATTAACGATAAACTGATGGCCGGATTTCCTTGACAGCGGCTGTCGGGGCGGCGTTCCATCGAATTAGTTCAGAGCGACCGACATCCTCCACCAACCTCTGGAGTGGATCACTTGACGAACATCCTGGTGCCCTCCGCCATGACCCGACTGTACGACCCGGTCGACATCTCCGGCCATCGCAACAACACGGCCATCACCGCGGCGACGGAGACCAAAGCGGGAGAGTTCAACGTGTGGAGGAACTCGTTTGCCGCCGAGTACCTGCCCGCGGGCGAAAGCCTCGTCCACGTGGCCGGCGTTCCCTTCCTGTTCCCTCCGGTCAGCGACGGGCCGGACAACGTCCGCTGCGCCGGACAGTTCCTCACCGTGCCGGCGGGTCGTTACGACTGGGTGCACGTGCTGGCGGCGGCGGAACGGCGTAGCGAGGACACCGTCGAGCTGAACTTCGACGACGGCTCGGTCGACGCGGAACCGCTGCGGGTCTCCGACTTCTGGGCGGCGCCGGCATGGTTCGGCGAACTCAAGGCGTTTGAGACCCCGGTCATGCACTATCCGCACCACGTGCAGCGGGGCGTGTCCGCGGTCATGTGGGCGCAGCGGGTGCCGGTCACCCGGCGTGCCGGCCTGGCCGGCGTCCGGCTGCCCCGCAACATCGCGATGCATGTCTTCGCGGTCACCCTGCAGCGGGCGGAGGTCGAGCATGACCAGTGACGTGACGGCACGGACGTACCTGGTCACCGGGCCGGAGCCAGAGTGGTGGTACCGCGACCTGATCAGCTGCCTTCAGGCCACGTTCGGCTCGCTGCTGGCACGGGCCGGCGCCGACCCGCTGACCGTGCTCGGAGCGGGCTGGCGGTTCCTGCACCTGCCCGGCGATGTCAGGTCCGAGGAGTTCTACTACCCGTGCCCTGCCGAGGAGTCCGGCGGCGCTGACCTCGGTGCCGCCCTGGCACCGCACCACGAACTGCACTCGCGCTGGTGGCAGCCCGCCGATGAGGACGACCCCTGGCGGGAGGTGCGCGGGACGTTGGCCGACGACCGGCTGGTCATCGCCGCGGTGGACAACTTCTACCTGCCGTTCCGGCCCGCGTACGGCGACGTGCACGCCGCGCACCTCGTGGTGGTCTACGGCCTGGACGAGGTCCGCGGGCTGGTGTACGTCTCGGACGCGATGCCGCCCGCGTTCCGCGGTGCCGTCCCGATCGAGGCGTTCCTGCGCAGCTGGGGTTCGACCAACCCCACCGACGTCCAGGACGCGTTCTTCAGTGACTCGCAGATCGGCAGGCGCGGTCTCGACGTCCGGCTCGACGCCCCGCCCCCGCCGCTGACCCCCGAACTGCTCGGCGGTTTCCTGCGCACCGACGTCGCCGCCTTCACCACGGCCACCTCGGCCCGCACCGGTCTCGCCGGATTCGACGAGTTCGCCGGGGAGCTCCTCGACCGGTGCCGTGCCGGGGACGCCACCGCGCTACGCGAGCTGTACTCGTTCGGCTGGGGCATGCAGGCGCAGGCCGCACTGCACGGTGAGCTTCTGCGCCGCTGCGGCCGGGAATGGGGCGATCCGGCGCTTGCCGGGGCCGGACGGGCGGTCGAGTCTGTCGCGCACGCGTGGACCGGGCTGCGGATCACCGGCGCGCACGGTCTCGGCGATCCCCGTGCGGTCTCAGCCGACATCGCGCACCACGCCACCGTGCTGCGCGGCAGGTACGCGGGTGCGGTCGACGCCGTGGACGCGGCAGCGGCGCGACTGTGACGGTGGTTCGGCCACCGTGACCATGTCGAGAGGACAGCGATGAGCAGGCTGGCAGCGTTCGGCGGCACCGCAGCCGTGCCGAAGGACCGGCGCCGCGTGGACTGGCCGCTGGTCGAGGACGAAGACCGCAAGGCCGTCATCGACGCACTCGACAGCGCCAGACTTGTGTCCAACTCGGACGGTGCGAACCCGGTTTCCGCCCTCGAGGAGCACTGGGCGCAACGGTTCGGCTTCGACCACTGCGTCGCGGTGTCCACCGGCACCGCCGCACTGTCCCTCGCGTTGGCCGCGCTCGGTGTCGGGCCGGGAGACGAGGTGATCGTGCCCGCGCTCAGCTTCATCGCCACCGGGCTCGCGCCCCTGCACCAGATGGCCGTTCCCGTGTTCGCCGACGTCGACCCGGTCACCTTCGACCTCGACCCGGACGACGTGGAGCGCCGGATCACCGCCAGGACCGCGGCGATCATCCCGGTGCACCTGCACGGCGCACCCGCCGACATGGACCGGCTCACCGACATCGCGGGCAGGCACGGCCTCGCCGTGGTCGAGGACGCCGCGCAGGCCCCGGGCGCGACCCACCGCGGGCGGCCGGTCGGTGGGATCGGCGACGCGGGTGCGTTCAGCCTCCAGGTCACCAAGAACATCCCCACCTGCGGTGAAGGCGGCCTGCTCGTGACCCGCGACGCCGAGCTGGCCGGGTCGGTGCGCAGGGGCAGGCAGTTCGGCGAGGTGATCGAGAGCGGCCGCGAGCGCGACTACGTGTCCTACGGCCTCGGCTGGAACCACAAGATGAACGCCATCCAGGCCGCGTTCGCCGACGCGCAGCTCACCCGGTTCGACGACTACGAACGCGCGCGGCAACGCAACGTCGGCGACTTCCTCGCGCGGCTCGCGGCGCTGCCCGGCCTGCGCGTGCCGGCCGCGCGCCCGCACACCACCCACGCCTGGCACATCCTGCGGTTCCGGTTCGACCCGGCCGCGTTCGGTCTGGACGCGGTGCGGCCGGAGGCCCTGCGCTCAGCCCTGCGGCGGCTGCTGCGCGCCGAGGGCGTGCCGATGTCGCAGTACCAGCTCATGCCGCTGCCCGACCAGAAGGTGTTCGTCGACCGGATCGGCTTCGGCGCGGGCTACCCCTGGTCCGTGACCGGCGCACCCGGACCGGTGGCGGGTGCGGGCTACCCGGTGGCCCGCGCGGTCATCGCCGACTCGCTGACCCTCCAGAAACGTCACCTCCATCCAGGGTCGGGCGACCTGCTCCGCCTCTACGCCGACGCCTTCGAGAAGGTGTGGGCCAACACCGACATGGTGGCCACCCTTGCGGCGGCAGCGTCATGACCGCCGCCCCGGTCCCGGCGCGGGACACGCTGGAGTCGGTCTCCGCACGCATCCGCTCGCACGTCGTCGACATGTGTGCGGGACCGGAAGGCGGCCATCTCGGCGGCGCGTTCTCCTGTGTCGAGGTGCTCACCGCGTTGTACTTCTCGGTGCTGAACGTGGACCCGCAGCGGCCCGACGACCCGGCCCGCGACCGTTTCCTGCTCAGCAAGGGCCACGCCGCCGTTGCCCTGTACGCGACGCTGGCCGAACGGGGTTTCCTTCCGGTCGAGGAACTCGCCGGATACGGCCGGCCCGGCAGCAGGCTGATGGGCCATCCGGTACGCGCGGTGCCCGGCGTGGAGCTGCCGACCGGGTCCCTCGGCCACGGTCTCGCGCTGGCCTGCGGGTTCGCGCTGGCCACCCGGTACGCCGGCCGTGACTCGCGCAGCTTCGTGCTGCTCGGCGACGGCGAGCTCCAGGAAGGTTCGGTGTGGGAGGCGGCGATCGCGGCCGCGTCGCTGCGGCTGGACCGGCTGGTCGCCGTGGTGGACCGCAACGGGCTGCAGCTGACCGGTTCCACCGAGCGAGTCGCGCCGATGGAGCCACTGGCCGACCGCTGGCGCGGTTTCGGCTGGGCGGTCCGCGACGTGGACGGCCACGACGCAGCCCAGCTGGCAGACCACCTCGCCGCCGCGCCGTGGGAGCCGGGCCGGCCGAGCGTGCTGATCGCCCGCACGGTCAAGGGCCACGGGCTCCCGTTCCTCGCCGGCCGGGCAGCCAGCCACTACGTGACGCTGTCGAAGCGCAACCACGCACGGGCGATCGGCGCGCTGCGGACCACGGATCCCGCCCGATGAGCCGCTCGACCCGAGAGGCCTACCGGGACTGTCTGCTTCCCTTGCTGAACCGGCATCCCGACCTGATCTGCCTGGACACCGACACCGGCCTGTTCAGCGCGGAGCACGCCACAGCGGCCGGCGAGCAGTACCTCAACCTCGGCATCGCCGAGCACAACCTGATGGGCATAGCAGCCGGGCTGGCCGCGTGCGGGCGGATTCCGTTCGTCAACACGATGGCCGCCTTCGCCGCATCCCGCGCGCTGGAAGCCGTCAAGATCGACATCGCCTACAACCGGTTGCCGGTCCGCATCATGGCCACCCACGGCGGGCTCGCCGCGGGCCACCTCGGTCCGACTCACCAGGCCCTGGAAGACCTCGCCGTGCTACGGGTGCTGCCGGGAATGACGGTGGTGGTGCCTGCCGACGCCGCCGCCACGGAGGCGTTCGTCGAGCAGAGCCTGAGCCTGGCCGGACCGCTCTACGTCCGGCTCGGCCGCAAACCGTCACCGCCGCTGCCCGCATCCCCTCCCCCGGTCATCGGGCAGGCACAGACGCTGCGGCAGGGCGGCGACGTGGTGCTCGCGTGCTGCGGCCCGTACCCGGTGCTCGCCTGCCTCGCCGCAGCGGATGTCCTTGCCGGGCAAGGCATCGAAACCACCGTGCTGAACCTGCACACGCTGCGGCCGCTCGACACGGAGACACTGGTGGCCGCGGCGCGACCGGCCACGCTCGTCGTGACTGTCGAAGAGCACTGGCGCAACGGCGGCCTCGGCGGCGCGGTGGCCGAAGCACTGGCGGAGGCAGCGCCCACGAGGGTGTTGAGGCTGGGCATGCCGGATCAGTTCGTCGACGCGGTCGGCAGCCAGGAACACCTCGTCACGCACTACGACCTCACCGCGGAGCGGGTCGTGCGGACGGTCCGCACCGCCCTCGACACGGCTGCCCGCTCCCGGACGACCGACCGAAAGGACACCACCACATGACCACAGCGCAGACCTGCCCGGAGTGCGAGGACGAGGTGCAGATCGGCCACTCGGTGCGGCTCAACGAGATCGTCGAGTGTGCGGGCTGCCGAAACGAACTGGAGATCGTGGCGTTGAGCCCGGTGGTGCTCGCCCTCGCGCCCGAGGTCGAAGAGGACTGGGGAGAGTAGTCGTCGTGCGCAGGCGTGCGGCGTGCACCGGGTCCTGGTCGTGATCCGCGTCGCGGTGGTCGGTGCGGCCGGATACATCGGCGGTGAGCTGCTGCGACTACTCATCGGCCACCCCGAGGTCGAGGTGACGGCCGCGGTGTCGTCCCGGTTCCCCGGCAAGCGGGTCGACGGTGTCCATCCGAACCTGCGGTCCGCCACCGACCTGCTGTTCTGTTCGGCCGATGAGGTGGATGAGTGCGACACGGTGTTCCTGGCCACGCCGCACCGCGCCGCCATGACACAGATCGACCGCTGGATCGGACCGGCCAAGCAGGTCATCGACCTCACCGGGGACTTCCGGCTGGACGACACCGAGGTCTACCAGCGCTACTACGGGAACGCGCACGCCGCGCCGCACCTGCTCGGCGACTTCGTCCCCGGGATACCCGAACTGCACAGGGAGAGCCTGCGCAGCGCCGACCTGGTCAGCGTGCCCGGCTGCATGGCGGTGGCGGGCGTGCTCGCGCTGTACCCACTCGTGGCCCGGGGCCTGGTCGAGCCGATGGCCCGGCTCGACGCGCGCACCGGGTCCAGCGGTTCCGGTGCCACCGCGGGCGAGGCGAACCTGCATGCCGAGCGCAGCGGGGCGATGCGGGTGTTCGCACCGACCGGGCACCGGCACGAGGCGGAGATCTCCCGGCACCTCGGCATTCCGGCCACCATGACCGCGACCGGAGTCGAGGCGGTACGAGGTGTGCAGACGGTCTGTCACGCCACGCTGCGCCCCGGTGTGAACAAGTCGGCGGTGCGCAGGGCGTTCCGCGAGCAGTACCAGAACGAGCCGTTCGTCCGTCTGGTCGCCCACCAGCGCGGCATTTTCCGTTACCCGGAGCCGAAGATCCTGCTGGGATCGAACTTCTGCGATGTCGGGTACGCCGTCGACGAGGAGGCCGGACGGCTGGTGACCATCGCGGCACTGGACAACCTCATGAAGGGCGGCGCGGGCAATGCGGTCCAGTGCCTGAACATCCGCATGGGCTGGCCGGAAGCACTCGGCCTGTCCTTCCCCGGCCTGCATCCCGTCTGAGGCCCCGGCGAACTGGAGACACCGTGACCGCCAGACCGCTGACAGTCGTCAAGTGCGGCGGCAACCCGGCCGTCGACGCCGCGGGCATCTGCGCCGACGTCGCCGGGCTCGTCCGTGCCGGGCAGTCGGTTCTCCTGGTGCACGGAGGTTCTGGGGAGATCGCCCGACTGGCCGGGAGACTCGGTGTCCCGCAACGCACCCTCGTCGCCCCGGACAAGGTGTCCACCAGGTACACCGACCCGGCGACGCTGGAGGTGGTCATCCTCGCGCTGGCCGGTGGGGTCAAACCAAGCATCGTCGCGGAGCTGTCCCGGCTCGGGGTGCCCGCGGTCGGCCTCACCGGCCTGGACGGCGGCATGCTGCGCGCCCGCCGCAAGTCCGCCGTCCGGTCCGTTGTGGATGGTCGGACGACACTGGTCCGGGACAACCTCAGCGGCCGGCTCAGCGAGGTGCGCACCGAACTGGCGGAAACCCTGCTGCGGTCCGGCTTCGTGCCGGTGGTCTCACCGCCCGCGATCGACGAGCACGACCACCCGGTGAACGTCGACGCCGACCGCGTCGCGGCAGCGCTCGCGGCGGCACTCGGTGCTGACCAGCTGGTGCTGCTGACCGGCGCACCAGGGGTACTCGCCGATCCCGACGACGACACCAGCGTGCTGAGTACCTACGAGGTGCCGGCGACCGGCGCGCCGGGCCGGTTCGCCGGCGGTGGCATGGCACTCAAACTCGTTGCGGCACGTGAGGCACTGGCCGGCGGAGTGGCGTCGGTACGCATAGCGGACGGGCGGGTACCCAGCCCGGTCAGCCGAGCGCTGGCCGGGTCCGGCACCACGGTGACAACGAATTCGGTGACAACGAATTCGGCATAACCGGAACCTCCCGTCCGAGGACTATCCCGACTCACTGAGGAAGGAGCTGACGATGCCAACCAGTTCTCGCGCGCAGACGACACGAGCGGCGTTGGTCGACGCGTACTCGATGGGGCGCCACCTGCTGCCCGCGCTGCACCGGCACGACGTGGAGTGTGTGCACGTCCAGTCGCCGAGCCCCGACGTTCACCTGGCTCGGCTGCCGATCCCCGATGGTTTCGTCGACAATGTCCGCCATGACGGTGACGTCGTGGCCACGGCGGCCGCGCTGCGTGCGCGTGGGGTCAGCTACGTGATCGCCGCCGGGGAGTCGGGCGTCGAGCTGGCCGACCAGCTCTCCGCCGAGCTCGACACTCCCGGCAACGGGATGAGCCGACCGACGGCCCGACGCAACAAATATGACATGGTCCTGGCACTGCGCGATGCCGGACTGGCACACGCGGCCACCACAGTCGCATCCGATGCCGACGACATCATCGCGTGGGCCGAGACGACCGCAGGCTACCCGGTCGTCCTGAAACCGGTCGCCAGCTCCGGCACGGACAACGTCGCGGCATGTTCGTCTCCGGAGCAGGTTCGCGCCGTCCACGAAAAGATCATGACCAGTACCGACCGTCACGGGAAGCCCAATACGGTGGTGCTCGCGCAGGAGTTCCTGGCCGGGGAAGAGTACTTCGTCAACACGGTCAGTCGTGACGGCAGGCATCACACCGTCGAGATCTGGCGGTACTACAAGATTCGGCTCGCCGGCGGCAACATCATCTACGACTACGACGAGCCGCTGGCGCCGGACGACCCGGTCGCCAAAAAGCTGGAGTCCTACACTCACCAGGTGCTCGACGCCCTGGAGATCCGCAACTGGGCCGCCCACACCGAGGTCATGCTGACCGCCGGCGGGCCGGTGCTCGTCGAGTGTGCCGCACGCTTCGGCGGTGGCCAGGTTCCGGAGATCAACACGCGCTGTTTCGGCACCAACCAGATAGAGCTCTTCACGCTGGCCGTGGTGGACCCGGACGAGTTCAACCGCCTGCCAACCACCGTGTACCAGCTGCTGCAGCACCCACGTGACGTGTCTCTGATCAACCCGAGGGACCACGGCGTGGTCCCGTCCCACGAGACGATGGCCGCCATCCGCGCGCTACCGTCCTACGCCCATACCCTCATGGCGCATCCGGAAGGGCACCCGCTTCCGCGAACGATCGATGTCGCGACCCAGCCGGGGTGGATATTTCTCATCTCCGATGATCCGGAAGAGATTCGCGCCGACTACGAGAAGCTGCGGCAAATCGAACGCGACTACCTCTACGACGACAACCCTCGACAAGGAAAGACGTTCCCTGCCAGGTGATTCTGGCGCTCCATTGACGCCCGAGGTACCGCGCGTCGCCGGCGTGGTCTCGTATTCCATGCCCATCCTCTTCACTCCGGTGTTCGCCGCACCAGGCTCACGGGTTCCGCGCTCACCCGGAAATCGGCCGCGATCGTGCGGATCGCCGCCTCCACGGCCTGGCTGGACTCCCCCCGGAACCGGAAGCGGCCGCCGACGTGCTCGTAGTACGAGTCGGCATCGGGCAGGACCTCTCCCACCCTCAGCAACACCTCGGCGTAAGGGCCCGGCTGCCGGCCCACCATCGGTGTGATCTCGGTGATCCGGCAGGGACGGTTCACCGGCGCCGGAACGAGCAGCCAGCCGCCGACCTCGTCCGCGATCCGTGGGGCCTCCGCACGGATCCGCAGGCCCATCTGAATCCGGAACGCGGTTTCCATCAGGTCGTGCCCGTGGACCTCCCGCCAGAGCAGCGGGATCTCCGCGCCGCCCGCCCGGGCGCCGACCTCCAGGAAGGCACAGGAACCCGTATCCACGTCCAGGAACATTTCGAGATGAAAGACCAGGGCCCGGTCCGACAGTGCACGCATGGCCCGCAGCGTGAACTCGGCGATAATCCCCGTGATTTCCGGGTCGCTCTCCTCCACCGAGCCCAGAGTCCCACCGCCACGGAATCCCAGGCAGTTGTTCAGGTACCGGGAGGCGCGCACGACCAACAGTCGTTCTCCGGTGAAGACCCCGTCCACGTGGTAGATCTGGTGCGGGTTGAACACCTGTGCCAGCAGGGGGCCCTCGTCGAAGGAGAGCCCGCTCAGGTCACCCGGTCCGTCGAGCCGGACCACGCCGGCGCTGGAACTGCCGACCGTCGGTTTGACGATGACCGGCCAGCCGGCGCGCTCGGCGAACCCCCGCACGGCCTGCGCGTCGGGCACCAGGGCGAAATCCGGCACCGCCACCCCTGCCTCGGCCACCCGCGTCGCCATCAGGAACTTGTCCCGGAACGGCAGCAGCTGGTCCACCCGGGGGCCCGGCACCTCCCACTTCTCCCGCAGGGCGGCACCGACCAGGAGATCGTCCTCCTTCAGCGCCACAATACGGTCCGGAGCCCCGTGACGGCGCGCCAGGCCGTCCACCGCGGCGGTCACTTCCGCCAGGTCGTCGGTGGCCTTCACCGTGACCACCTCGGTGGCCTCGGCGGGGATGGCGGACAGCCCCACCGCTGTGCTCACATAGGTGACCCGATGTGCCCGATGGTCGGCGTACCGCGAGAAGTCCGCGTAGCGCTCCGCCCACCGGTTGACGATGACGACATGTTCGGCGCCGTCGAGTTCCAAGATCGTCATGCCGCGACTCCCGCCTTCAGCTCTTCCGCGAGCAACCGCATCGACGCATACGAGCCGACCACGCCGACATTCTGCGGAGCAGGCATTCCTTACCTTTCAACCGGCATACCTTGGGTAGCTGGGACGTAGTCCTCGCGCACCCGTTCCGAACGGCGCCCCAGCACGGTCCAGGCCGAGACCGCGACGATCACGCCCAGTCCGCCCACCGACGCGAAACCGGCCTCGGCGCCACCCGACTCGAAGGCCGCTCCCGCCAGTGGCGCGCCGATCGAGCTGCCGGCGCTGAGCGCGGATCCATAGACGCTCATGACGACCGCCTGGCTGCCGTACCCGGCCTCTTGACTGACAGCGTTCGCGGTCGCGGCGAACCCCGGCGCGACCAGTGCCGCGGCCGGGACGATCGCCAGGGCGAGCACCCACCAGCGCGGCCCCACCAGCCCCAGGGGCATCGTGGCCAAAGCCAGCAGACCGATCATCAACGGCACCGGAAGGCCGCGCGGAAGAGCCCCGTACACCAGCCCGCCGACCAGCGAGCACACCCCGCATCCGAAGAGCACCAGCCCCGTCCACCCGAGCTGGCCCGTGGACCGCAGCGTGCCGACGACGACGACCTCGTACCCCGTGACGATCGCTCCGGCCGACAGCGAGCAGGCGAGAACGGCGACCAACCGGACGGTCAGCCAGTTCCGCGGCGCTGCGGCGGCTGGAGCGTTCGTACCGCCGGCCGCGGGCGCCCCTTCGATCCTGGGATTGAACACCGCCAGGGCGCCGCAGCTGATGACCAGGGCGACACAGAGACTGGTCAGCGCACCCTTCGTGGAGGTCTGAGAGGTGACCAGAACGGCCAGGGCGGGGCCGATCATGATCGAGACTTCGGTGATCACCGAGTCCACCGCGAAGGCCGTGTGCCGATGTTCCTGCGGGACCAGCCCGCCGATGGCCAGCCGGACCACGGTGGAGCCCGACACCAGCAGCAGCCCTGAGGCGAGTGCACCCGCCGCGAAGACCGGGAACGACAGCTGCGGCGCCAGGCCCCAGAACACCCCCTGGGCCAGGGTGACGACCGCCAGCACCGGCCGAAGGCCGTACCGCTGCATGAACCGGCCCAGGACGGGCGCACTGACGGTGACCCCCGCGGTCCACGCCCCGATCACCAGGCCCGCCTGCCCGTACCCGCGATCGAGCCCGGTCGCCACGTGCAGGGTCAGGATGATCGGGATCGCCACGATCGGCAGCTTGGCGAGCAGCCCGAGCGCCATGACCAGGGGGAAGCCCCGGACGGCGACCACCTTCCGGTACTGGTCAAGCCGCACCTTCGGCCCCCGCCACACCGTCCTCAACCCATTCCCGGTTTTCCTCGTCCGGGCGCACCGGGCGGGTCACGCGAGAACCGCGGCGAGCGCGTCGATGCCGAAGTCGATCTCCGCACGGGTGATCACCAGCGGCGGCGCCACCCGGAGGCTCGAATGGTATTCCTTGCACAGCACGCCGCGCTCGACCAGTGCCTCGGACACCTCGCGTCCGGTCCGGCTGCCCTCGGCGATCTGCACGCTGGCCCACAGGCCGCGGCCGCGGACCTCGGCGACGCCCTCCAGTTCGCCGAGCCGGGAGTGCACGTACGCGCCGAGTTCGCGGGACCGTTCCTGGAACTCCCCGGTCGCCAGCAACCGCACCACCGCGCGGCCGACCGCGCACGCCACCGGGTTGCCGCCGAAGGTCGAGCCGTGCTCGCCGGGCTTGAGCACGCCGAGGACGTCGGCCCGGCCGACCACCGCGGACACCGGCATGATCCCGCCACCCAGCGCCTTGCCCAGGGCGTACAGGTCCGCGCGGACGCCTTCGTGGTCCAGCGCCAGCGTCGCGCCGGTGCGGGCCAGTCCGGACTGGACCTCGTCGGCGATGAACAGTGTGAAGCTGTCGTCGCACAGCTGACGGACCTCGGCGAGGTACCCCTTCGGCGGGACGACCACACCCGCCTCGCCCTGGATCGGCTCCAGCAGCACCGCTGCCGAGTTCTCGGTGACCGCCGAGCGCAGCGCGTCGATGTCGCCGTACGGCACCACCGTGAAGCCCGGGGTGAACGGGCCGAACCCGTTGCGGGCGTCCGGGTCGGTGGAGAACGAGACGATGGTCGTCGTGCGGCCGTGGAAGTTCTCGCCGGCGACCACGATCTCGGCGGCGCCGTCCGGCACGCCCTTGACCTGGTAGGCCCACTTCCTGGCGATCTTCAGGGCCGACTCGACCGCCTCGGCGCCGGAGTTGGCGGGCAGCACCATGTCGGTGCCCGTCAGCTCGGCCAGCTCACGGCAGAACAGTCCGAACTGGTCGTGGTGGAACGCGCGGCCGGTCAGCGTCAGCCGGTCGAGCTGTGCCTTGGCCGCGGCGACGATGTCCGGGTGCCGGTGGCCGAAGTTGAGCGCGGAGTACCCGGCGAGGAAGTCGAGGTAGCGCCTGCCGTTCAGATCGGTCAGCCAGGCGCCCTCCCCATGAGTGAGCACCACGGGCAACGGGTGGTAGTTGTGCGCGCTCCAGCGCTCGGCGATGGCGATGTGGTCATCCGGCGTCAAGCGGTCAGTCATTGCGTGGTCCACCCTTTCCGCGATGTTGCGGGGCAGCCGGACGGTGGCCAGGCCGGCACGCCGGGTGACCGGCACCCGCTGCGCCCGCATGACCGCGGACACGCCCCGCTGCACGTGGTGCGGATAGTGCATGACCCGGTTCTCAAACGCCTTGAGTTCGCCGAACCATGCAGGCGCCGCCCAGAAAGTCGGAGACCCGCAGCGGTCCCGCGCGACCGAGCCGTCGTCGAAGTCGGGCGCAACCCGGGCAGGTAAGCGAAATACGCAGCCACCCGGGAGGAAGGTCAACGCAGTGCGTCCCCGGGGATGAGCTTGTCGCGGACGCGCACGGTGCCGGCGGACCCGTAACGTCCCTCGCGACGCGGCAGACCGCTGCCGGCCGGCGCGATCTCGATGCTGCAACCGGACGATGGTCCGGAGTGGACGGGAGAGAACTCGTGAGTGACTTCGAAGGACTGGTCGCGATCGTCACCGGTGGTGCGTCGGGGATCGGCCTGGCCACGGCGGAACTGCTGCACGGCAGGGGAGCCGAGGTCGCCGCGCTCGATCTCGATCCGGACGGCGTCCCGGGCGGCATCATGGGCATCAAGGCCGACGTCACCGACGACGCCCAGGTCAGGTCCGCCGTGGACGCCGTGGTCGAGCGGTTCGGCAGGCTGGACGTGGTGGTGAACAACGCCGGGATCAGCGCGGTCGGGGATGTCTCCGGGAACAGCGACGACGAGTGGCTGCGGGTGCTGGACGTCAACGTGGTCGGGATGGTCAGGGTCGCCCGGCACGCGTTGCCGCACCTGCGGCGCTCACCCGCCGCGGCGATCGTCAACACGTGCTCGATCGTCGCGTGGGCCGGGCTGGAGCAGCGGGTGCTGTACTCCGCCAGCAAGGGCGCGGTGTACGCGCTGACGCTGGCGATGGCGGCGGACCACGTCCGCGAGGGCATCCGGGTCAACTGCGTCGCCCCTGGTACAGCGGACACGCCGTGGGTGGACAGGTTGCTCGACCGGACGGCGGATCCGGCGGCCGAACGGGCCGCGCTCAACGCGCGGCAGCCGATGGGGCGTCTGGTGTCGGCCGACGAGGTGGCCAACGCGATCGCCTACCTGGCGAGCCCGCTGTCGGGCGCTTCGGTGGGCACGGTGCTTGCCGTGGACGGCGGCATGCACGGCCTGCGGCTGCGGCCGCCAGCCCAGCGGGAGAGCCGGTACTGACCCGGATCGGCGTCAGCACCCACATCCGCGCGCTGCGCCGCTACCCGGCGCTGCTCGGCCACCGAACTGCTCACCGCCGGCGCGACCTGCGCACCGTTTGAGGTGTGGGATGATCGCGGCGTGGTGCGTGTCGGGGGGATGTACGGGCCGGACGTGACGTTCCTGGGTGTGCCGCGCTGCGACCTGGCCGATCCGGCCGCGCTGTCCGGGCTGGACGCGGTGATCCTGGGTGCGCCCTACGACGCGGGGGCGTCGTACCGGGCCGGCGCCCGGTTCGGGCCGCAGGCGATCCGGACCGCGGACTACCTGTCGCACGACGGGTCCCGGCCGCACCTGGCGCTGCGCGTGGACCCGCTGGCCGACCTGCGCGTCGCCGACGCCGGCGACGTGCCGATGCCGGGGGTGGAGGGGCGGCTGCCGCTGGACCGGCTGGAGGCGGCGGTGCAGCAGGTGGCCACGGCCGGGGCGGTGCCGGTGGTGCTCGGCGGGGACCACACCATCACCTGGCCGGACGTGACCGGGGTGGCCCGGGCGGTCGGCTGGGGCCGGGTCAGCGTGCTGCACTTCGACGCGCACGCCGACACCGGCGAGTTCCAGTTCGGCTCGCTGATCGGGCACGGGCTGCCGATGCGCCGGCTGATCGAGTCCGGCGCCTGCCGCGGAGACCGGTTCGTCCAGCTCGGCCTGCGCGGGTACTGGCCCGAGCCGCCCACCCTGGACTGGATGGCCGCCCAGCGGATGCGCTCGTTCGAGATGCACGAGATCGTCCGCCGCGGTCTGCCGGCCTGCCTGGACGAGGCGTTCGCGATCGCCACCGACGACTGCGACGGGGTGTTCGTCTCGGTCGATATCGACGTCGCCGACCCCGGCGCGGCGCCCGGCACCGGCACCCCCGAGCCCGGCGGCCTGACCGCCCGCGAGCTGCTGGACGCGGTCCGCCGGATCGCGGTCACCCTGCCCGTCGTCGGCGCCGACGTCGTCGAGGTCAGCCCGCCGTACGACCACGCCGACATCACCGCCGCGCTGGCCAACCGGGTCGTGCTGGAACTGCTGTCCGGCATCGCCTACCGCCGCACCGGCGGCACCTGGGACACCATCCCACCCACCCTCCTGCACGACCGGACCTGACCCGGCAACTGCCGATCGGCGGCGCGCCTCACCGGTAGGTGGCAAGTGCGCCCGTGCGGCGCACGTCGAGCGTCACGCAGTGGAACCCACCGCCGAGAGTCCTGGAGTGGGTGAGCTGCGCCGGGACCACCTCCACTCCGTGGTGCTCCAGCACCCGGATGAGCTCCGACTGCCGTTTGTCCACAATGGCTTTTCCGGGCGCGACCACCAGGAAGTTCATCCCGATCCACACCGACGACCTCGGGTGGTCACCGACGAAGCCGGTGTCCACCAGCTCCGGGCAGACAACCCGGTCCCAGCCACGCAGGAACGCGGGCATGTTGTCATCATTGACCCGGGCCGGGTTCACCAGCACGAGCCCGGGTCGCAGCGGCACGATCGTCGAGTCGATGTGGGTGGACGTGTACAGGCCCTCGCACGGGTGCACGGTGTACTGCGCACCGAGCACCGACTGCAGCCAGCGCGCGCCGAGCATGTTGCCGCTGTCGGAGACCTGGTAGAGCAGATCCGTACCGAACCTGAGCACGTTCGCCGCGTCGAAGGCCGGTTCCAGATCGCGCAGCCGCTGTCCCGGCGGCGCGGTCGGCTCGTACATGTCGTCGGTCAGCTGAGGCTTGGGCGCCGACAGCCACCGCGCACCGCTCTCGAAGTACTCCAGGAACAGGTCCTTGTAGGCGAACCCTTCGAGGAACCGGGACCGCAGCACCATCGGTGTCTCGATGATCGAGCTGCCGACCGTGAGGAACCCGTCCCGGGGGCAGTAGTCGTAGAACCCGTCCGTGCTCCAGTCCGGGGTGGACACGACCGACTTGTGGTCGCGCCCGCCGGGCCGCCGCACGGACACGCCGAGGCCGGTGAGCAGGTCCACCAGCTCTGCGAGCTCGGCCTCGGTCTGCTCGACCACGTGGCCGGGATACGGGCCGGACGGAACCTGCTGCGGATCGTCTATGTCCGGGTATTCGGTGGCGAGCAGGCTCCGCTCCACGATCGGCACCCGCGCGCCTGCCATGGTCCCGACGACGACCTCCTCGAGCGGATCCCATTCCGTGTGCACATCGACCAGGCTCATCGGGTTTCCCTCCCCTGCCGGGCGCCGCCAGCACGGCGCCAGTCGGTCGCTCGAAAACACCAGCCATTCGCTCGAAAACACCGGGTGAAACGATCGAGCAGCAGCGTAGCGTCCGCTGTGGACGACAAGCTCAAGTTTCGCTGCTATGCGGCTGAGTCTTCCCGGTCCGGGCGGATGGCCCGGACTTCTGCGGGGGTCGGCTGTTCGGGCCGAGCAAGGCGGAATCTGGTGGCGATGAGGACGCGGCGGAGCTTTCCTGACGCAGCACGTGCCGAATGACCTGGCCGGGATCCCCGCCGTGCCCGGTCACTGTGACGGCGACGTCGACCTGGTCACGTATGGTGGTCGAGCGGGTCTGCCAGCCACCCCTCATCGAGGCGGGACACGATGACTATTCGGGTACTCATCTGCGACGAGCTGCCAGTTGTCAGGGACGGCTTGCGGACGCTACTCGATGCCGTGCCGGACATCGACGTGACCGACACGACCGACAACGGCATGGAGGCCATCGTCCTGGTGCGCACCGCCCGGCCCGATGTCGTGGTCACCGATCTGAGCCTGCGGACCATTTCCGGCCTGGAGATGATCCGCCGGCTCAGCAAAGAGGACGCCCGGCCCAACATCGTGGTGTTCACCGGATCCGACGCCGACAAGACGGTCAGCGACGTGCTGCACGCCGGCGCGAGCTGCCTGCTCGGCAAGGACGCGAGCACACCGGAGCTGGTCACCGCGATCCGGGCGGCGGCCGTGGGCCGAACCATGCTCGCGCCGGCCGTCGCGCAACGCCTGGTCACCTGGTTCCGCGAGCAGCCGGACGCCCTGGAGTCCGCGCCGTGCCCGGAGGTGACCGAGCTGACCCCGCGGGAGCGGGAGGTGACCCGGATGGTGGCGCGGGGCATGTCCACCGAGGAGGTGGCCCGCGCGCTGACCATCGGCGTGGCCACCGTTCGTACCCATCTCTACCGGGTGCGCACCAAGCTCGGTGTCCGCGACCGCGCCCAGCTCGTGTCACTGGCGTACCGGTCCGGGCTCATCCAGCCGGCCGGACGCGCTCCCGGCGAGGAGAAGCCCGGGCCGCAAGAGGACCTGCGCGCGAGCTGAGCCCTAGAGCCTGGCCGCCGCCACGACCGGAGGTCCGGTGCCGTCGTCGGCGGCGACGGTGTGCCTGGCCAGGTCGAGCCGGGCGGCGCCGGCCAGCCGCCACAGCGCGGCCGGCTCGCCATACCGGACGGACTCGGCCGCGGCCAGCCGGAAGTACCGGTGCAGACCGAGCTCCGCCGTCATCGCCCGCACTCCGCAGCTCTGCAGGCACAACCGCACCACGTCGCGGGCGGTCTCGGCGGCCATCGCCAGCGCCACGACCGGCGCGGTGCCGGCCTGACCGGGCCCGGAGTCGACCAGCCAGGCCCCCCGGTACACCGCTGCCCTGGTCGCGCGCAACGCCACCACGGCACGTGCCAGCGGGAAGGCCACTGCGGGTAGGTCACGCAGCCTGGTGTCGAACTGCCGCCGGACACCGGCGTAGCGCACCGCGACCTGGTGCGCGCCGTCGGCGATGCCCAGCAGGTAGGCGGCCTGCCGGAGCCGCGCTCGCGCCAGCGGGCCGGTAAGCGAGTCGTCCAGTTCCCCGACCACGTCCACTGCGGTGACCGGCGTGGCCTCGAACCGGACGACCGGCGGCCAGCACCTGGTCTCCACACTGCGGCCGGGCGCACCGCGCGGCACCGCGACGAGCACCGGATCGCCGCCTGTCCTGCTGGCCACCAGCAGCGGCCCGAGTCCCGGGCCGTCGACCGTGGCCGCGCCGGTCAGCTCCCAGCCGCCCGCTCGCGGTGTCGCGGCGACCCCGCTGCCGACCGGCAGTGCCTCCAGTCCGGCCAGCGCCGCGCCTGCCGGGCAACCCACATCGGCTGCCATCGCGTCGGCCCGGTAAGGGTTTCCGCATGCCGCGCGGCCGAGCTCCTCGCTGACGAGCACCCCGGCTGTCAGGCCGAGGTCGAGGCCGCCGGCGGAGGCGGGTCGTTCGAAGTCGGCCGCGCCCAGCTGGTCGAGCACGGTCCGGGCGGGGCCGGAAGCTCCGTCGGCCACCGGCGCGCCGTGCACCTGCGACCGCACGGGTACCCGGGCGAGGGCCGTACGCAACGCCCTGCGCAACTGGACGATGAGCGGATCGGGGGTCGGGTCCACGTCAGCGCTTCTCCTGTCCGATGGAGTCGAACGCGGCGGCGATGATCTGCAGCATCACCTCGGAGGTTCCCGCCGACAGCGTGAGCCCCGGCGCCTCCCGGTAGGCGGAGTCCAGTGTCACGGCCGCCCTGGTGCGGTTCGCCCGCTGCTCGGGCCCGGGGATGTCAGCGGCCCACACCGCGATGCTCTGGGCGAGCTCGCTGCTGTGGTACTTGGCGACGGCGGCCGCGACCGGGTCGACCCGGTCGGCCGCGAGTCCGGTGAGCACCTCCCAGGCGAGGGCGTGGTCGGCCGTGAGCGCGCCGTCCCAGCGGCCGATCTGTTCGAGGTAGGCGCCGGGCGGGCGGTCCGGCCCGCGGTCGACCAGTGCCTCCAGCGCGGCCTCCAGCCAGTGTTCTGCCTTGAGGTAGTAGTCGAGGCCGGTGCGTTCGATGGCCAGTGCCTGGTTGAGCAGCGGCCACCCCTGGTCGCGCGGCCCGAAGAGGTCGTCGCCGGACACCGGCACCGAGTCGAGGTCGACCCGGTGGAACTGCTCGTCGCCGACACCGGCTATCACCGTCACCGTCACGCCGGGGGCGCCCAGGTCGACCAGGAACAGGCTGATCCCCTGGTACTTCCCGGCTTCCGGCGTCGTACGGGCCGCGCACAGCCCGAGATCGACGAATCGGGTCTTGAGGCTGAACACCTTCGTGCCGGTGATCCGGTAGCCGTCGCCGTCCGGCTCGGCCACGGTCCGCAGCGCGCCGAGGTCCGATCCCGCGTCCGGTTCGGTGTAGAGCACCGACGCGAAGCGCTCACCGTGCGCCAGCGCGGGCAGGTGCCGTCGCTTCTGCGCGGTGCTGCCCGCCATCAGCAGGAACTGGCCGACGATCTGGATGGTGTTGACGTGCAACGTGTCCGGCACTCCCGCGCGCACCAGTTCCTCGGCGACGATCGCGGCATCGGTGAGCGGGCGGCCTGCTCCGCCGAACTCGGCGGGCCAGTGCACGGCGAGCAGCCCGAGCCCACCGAGCAGGCGGTACAGCGGCCGCACGTCCGGCTCGACGCCGTCCGCGGCGGTGGCGTCCGCCACCGCCGCACGCACCTCGGCGGAGCGCAGCGCCTGCCGCACGTCCGCCCGGAACCGTTGTTGTTCCTCGGTGAACCCGAACCGCATGTGCGTCTCCTCAGGGGGCGAGCGTCCGTTCGATCTCGGCGACGATCCGGCTCAACGCCGGTTCGGTGAAAAGCGTGTAGTGGTCGCCGGGCAGGTCGTCGCTCCGGAACGGGCCCGTGCACACCGCCCGCCACTGCCCTTCCACGGCGGCGCGGGGCGGGACGGCCAGCAGGGTGACCGGCCCGCCGTACGGGCCCGGCGGGCGGTACGACTGCAACGCCAGCGCGCAGGCCCGGAAGACGGCGTAGCGGCCGGCCAGCTCGTCGTCGCTCAGCTCCAGCTCGACCTCGAGCGACGCCAGCGTCTCCCTGATGTCGACCAGGCCGGCGGCCCGGTCGTCCAGCACCGCGCGCACCGGCGGACCGTCCCGGCCGGCCAGCCTGGCGACGTCGTGCACGAACCGCCGCCGCACCGTCGGCTCGTCGAGCGGGACGGCGTCCTCGTCGTAGGAGGCGTCCAGCAGCACCACCGGCGGCCGTTGTCCGGTATCCCGCTCCAGCTGCCTGGCGATCTCGAAGGCGAGCACGCCCCCGTAGGACCAGCCGGCCAGGCAGTACGACTCCGGTAAGCCGGTCGCGGTCAGTGCCTGCGCGATCCTGGTGGCAGTCGCCGTCATACCGTCCCGGGCAGGCACGGCGGCATCCCGTGGGTCGGCGGCGAACCCGGCCACACCGATGCCCTCGCGCAGCGCCCTGACCAACGGTATGTAGCAGAACAGCTCACCGCCTGACGGGTGCACCAGGATCACCCGCGCCGGGCCGGGTGGTCGCATCAGCACCGGTGCCCGGCCGCCATCCGTCGCGTCCGTCGTCGCGGCGGCCGAGCGACGGTCCGCGAGCAGCCGTTCGAGCAGCGCCCGGCGCGGCCCGGTCAGCTTGCCCGCCCGGTCCCCCAGCGGGAAGCTCATGACCGGCCGTCCAGGTCGTCGAACATCCGGACCGCCTCCTCGTCGGACATGCTCTCCAGCATGTCGAGCAGGTCGTCGTCACTGAGTCGCGCGGCGCGGACGGTGTCGATGATGGTGGCCAGGTGCGCGACGGTGGGTGCGACGAAGAAGTCGGCGAGCGCGATCTCCACCTCGAACCTGCGGTTGATCGCCGACATCAGCTGAGCGGCCTGGAGACTGTTGCCGCCGGCCTGGAAGAAGTCGTCGTGCACGCCGAGCCGGTCGTAGCGCAGCAGCGGGGTGAGCACTTCGCGCAGCAGCACCCGTTCGGTCGCGGTACGCGGTTCGCCGCCTGACCCGTCGCCCGCCGAGCTCGGGTCCGGCGCGGGCAGCCTGCGCCAGTCGACCTTGCCGCTGCTGGTGAGCGGAAGTTCGTCGAGGACAACGAAGTACGACGGGATCATGTACGACGGCAGGAGCGTGCCGAGATGCTCGCGCACCGCCGGCACCTGCTGCTCGGTGACGCCCGTCAGGTAGCCGACCAGGTGCTTGTCACCGGCGTCGTCGGTCCACGGCTGCACGCTGACCGGCCCGATTCCGGCGACGCCGGCCAACGCCGACTCCACCTCGCCCAGCTCGATCCGCAGGCCGCGGATCTTGACCTGCTGGTCGAGCCGGCCGAGGAAGACCAGCCGCCCGTCCGGCAGCCGCTTCACCAGGTCTCCGGTCCGGTACAACCGCCCGCCCGGCGCGGTGCCGAACGGGTCGGTGACGAACTTCTCCGCGGTCAGCTCGGCGCGGTTGAGGTAACCGCGCGCCAGCCCGGCACCACCGATCACCAGTTCGCCCGGCACGCCGACCGGCACCTGGCGGAACTCGCGGTCCAGCACGTGCGCGACGTGGTTGGCCATGGGCAGGCCGATCGGCGGCGAGGCGTCCCAGGTGCCCGCGCACTCCTCGACGATCATCGTCACCGTGCACTCGGTCGGCCCGTAGCCGTTGAACAGCCGCCTGCCTCGGTTCCACCGGTTCACCAGTTCGCCGCTGAACGCCTCACCGCCGACGAACGCGATCCGCAGGTCGGTGAACCTCTCCGGCGTCAGCAACGGCATCACGGTCGGCGGCAGGTCGATGACGGTGATGCCGGCTCGTTCCATCAGCGACTGGAGCCGGTCGATGGACAGCCGTTCGTCGTCGGTCGCCAGGCACAGGCGTGCCCCGGTCAGCAACGCGGAGAACGTCTCGAACACCGAGACGTCGAAGGTGACCGACGCGAACCCGAGCACCCGGTCGTCCGGTGTCAGGTCGAACAGGTCCCGCGTGGAGTCGGCGAAGTTGACCACGCCGCGATGTTCGAGCAGTACACCCTTCGGCCTGCCGGTGCTGCCGGAGGTGTAGATGATGTACGCGACGCCGCCGGGTTTCGCGGCGAGCGGGGGGTTTGGGGCGGGCATCGCCGCCAGTTCCGCGCGGATGTCGTCCAGCACCACGACGGGCGCGGTGACCGCGCTCACGGTCCCGGCGACGTCGGCGTGCGCGACCACCGCGCGTACACCCGCGTCGGCGGCGATCTCCGCGACCCGCGCGGGGGGATGCGCCGGGTCGAGTGGCACGTAGGCCGCGCCGGTCTTGAGCACCGCGAGCATCGCTGCCGGCAGGTCCACGTTCCTGCGCAGGCAGAGGCCGATCCTCGTGCCCGGCTCGGCGCCGCGCTCGCGCAGCAGGGCTGCGAGCCGGTTCGCCCGGGCGTTGAGCTCGGCGTAGCTGGTCTCGATGTCCTCGACGACGACCGCCACGCTGTCCGGAGACTCCTCGACGCGCGCCTCGAACTGTTCCACGACAGTGGTTTCGCGTACCGGCCGCGCCGGCCCGCTGCTGACCTCGGCGAGGAACTCCCTGTCCGCCGGGCTCAGCACGTCCGCGGCGGACAACGGGGCGTCCGGGTCGGCGGTCAGGGTGCGCAGCAGTCCGTCGTAGTGCCGGGCGAACCTGGCGATGCTCTCGCCGTCGAACAGGTCGGTGTTGAACTCGATGCCCAGCAGCCCGTCGATGCCCAGCAGCGCGTCGGTGCCCAGCAGCCCGTCGATGCCCAGCAGCGCGTCGGCGCCGGGAGCCGTTGCCCCCTGCACGTTCCAGCTCATGTCGAACCGGGAGGTGCCGACCCGGACCGCCTCCTCCGACGTCACGAGTCCGGGCAGGCCGGTCGTGGTACCCGCGTCCTGCTGGGCGAACACGATCTGGAAGACCGGTGAGCGTGCGGGGTCGCGGGTCGGGTTCACGGCGTCGACCAGCTTGTTGAACGGCAGGTCGCCGTGCGCGTGCGCGTCCAGCGCCACGCGCCTGACCCGCTGGACCAGCTCGCGGAAGGTCGGGTCGCCGGAGACGTCCCCGCGCAACACCATCATGTTGACGAAGAATCCGAACATCGATGACACGGCGTCGTGCCGCCGGTTCGCGTCCGGCGAGCCGATCACCAGGTCGTCCAGGCCGCAGTAGCGGTGCAGCAGGGTGAAGAACGCGGCGACGAGGACGACGAACGGGGTCGTGCCCTCCTCTCGGGCCAGCTCCCTCGCCCGCTCCAGGCCCTCGTGACCGACCGTGAAACTGCCGACGCCGCCGGCGAAGGTCTGCGCGTCGCCACGTGGCCGGTCGGTCGGGAACTCCAGCACCTCGGCGCCCGCCAGCGTGTCCCGCCAGTGCGTGGCCAGCTTGTCCAGCTCGCCGTTGTCGAGCCGGTCGCGCTGCCACACCGCGTAGTCCGGGTACTGCACCGGAAGATCGGGCAGCTGCGGTTCGTCGCCGTCGCGCAGCGACCGGTAGACCTCGGCCAGCTCGCCGGTCAGCACACCGAGCGACCAGTCGTCGAACGCGATGTGGTGCGCGTCGAACAGGAACAGGTGGTCGTCCGGCGCCACCCTGACCAACACCGCGCGCCACATCGGCATCCTGCCGAGGTTGAACGGTGCTCTGACCCGTTCGTCGACGAGCGCCCGCGCGGCGGCGAGCCGCTGCTCGTCGTCGTCACCGGCCACCTCGACCAGCGGCAGCTCGACCGGGACCTCGGGGGCGACCACCTGCACCGGGCCGTCCTCGCGCGCCACGATCGCGGTCCGCAGCGCCTCGTGCCTGGCCACGACCGCGGCCAGCGCCGAACGCAACGCGCTCACGTCCAGGTCACCCTGCAGCCGGGTGCACCAGGGCACGTTGTCGGTGGGACTGTCCGGCGCCAGGCGGTTGAGGAACCACAAGGTCTCCTGCGCGTGCGACAGCGGTGCCGGACCGGTGTCCCCGCGTGGCGTCGGGCCTTGTCCGGCCGCGTCCTCCGCCTGCGCCCTCAGCTGCGCGAGGAACTGCGCACGGCGCTCCGCGGGTAACGCGGCGAGGCGCTGGGTCATGTCGGTCATCGACAGACTCCTTTCGGGAAGCGGCGCACCGGTCACCCGGTTGTCCGAGCGGGCGGGCAGGGCGCGAGCTCCGAGACGGCAATGGACAGCACGTCGATGCCTCGCAGGTAGTCCGACAGCATGATGTGCTCGGTGTCGGCGTGATCGAGCCTGCTGTCGCCTGGGCCGTAGGTCGCCATCGGCATGTCCCAGACCTCGGCGAGGGTGTTCATGTCCGAGGTGGCTGTCTTCACCAGCAGCCGGGGGTGGGCGTGCAGCCGCCGGATACCGGACACCAGCGCGCGGACCGCCGGGTCGGCCCGGCCCACCCGGCAGGCCGCCACCGAGTTCAGCACTTCGAGTTCGCCGACCGGCAGGCGGTCACGCAGCCTGCGCACCAGCGTGTCGACGTCGAATCCCGGTGGGGTGCGGACGCTGAGGTCCGCCGTCGCCGAGGTCAGATCGGCGTTGAGCCGGCAGAGCGTCGCGCCCGGCCGGGCGAACACGTCGTGGCCGGCGTCCGGCCCGAGCAGGTCGACCAGCGCGGCCCAGCAGCCGACGGCCAGTTCGGACGCCTTCGGCGCCGGGTTGCTCGGGTGGGTGGCAGGGCACTTGACGGTGTAGCGCAGGTCGAGCTTGCCCTTGTAGCCGAGCACCACGCTCGACCAGCCGCTCGGTTCGCCGACGATCAGCGCGTCCGGCCGGTCATGGGTGGCTCGGATCGCCATCGCCCCACGGGAGCGCGGGGTCTCCTCCTCCACGACGCCGATCACCACGATCCGGCCGGGGAAGTCCACCGCGCTGGCCGCGGCGCAGATCATCGCCGCGAGCGGTCCCTTCGCGTCCACCGCGCCGCGGCCGTAGAGCCTGCCGTCCTCGGAGCGGACCGGGAGCTGGCCCGGGATGGTG
Organism: Actinomycetota bacterium; assembly: GCA_046724155.1. Lineage (GTDB taxonomy): Bacteria > Actinomycetota > Actinomycetes > Mycobacteriales > JACQDL01 > JBKOWA01. The sequence goes on along the minus strand of JBKOWA010000243.1, from coordinate 3,902 downwards.
TCCAGGTGCCCCAGCAGCATCAGTGTCGGGCCGTCGCCGCGTTCGATCACGCCGATGACGTTGCCCACCACGTCGATGTGCGCCCGGAACCCCAGGTCCGCCATCGCCTCGGCCAGGAAGTCGGCCAGCGCGCGCTCCTGGTAGGACGAGGAAGGGATCTCCAGCATCCCGCGCAGCAGCCCGACGGCGTACGTCTCGGTGACATCGCCGGACGAAGTGAAGGCCCGGTTCATCGTTGCGCTCGTTCCAGTAGGTGTTCGACGATGCGGTCCGCGACATCGACCCGGTCGGCGAGCGCGGTCTGGAAGCCGGTGAACTCGACCCGGTGGTTGACCTCCAGCACCAGCGGCCGGCCGTCGCGGTCCTCGACCAGGTCGACGCCGGCGATGTCGGCGCCGACGGCGGCGGCAGCGTCGACCGACAGCTTGGTGATCTCCGGTGTCGCCTCGCACGGCTGGGTCCGCGCGCCGAGCGCCACGTTGGTGCGCCACAGCTCACCCGTCCGGTAGACGGCGCCCAGCAGGTCGCCACCGACCACGATCGCCCTGATGTCCCGGCGGGGCTTGTCGACCAGTTCCTGCACGTACCCGAGGTGCGACTGCGGGCCGGGCAGCGCGGCGACGTACTCGAGCACACCTTCCGCAGCGGCGCGGTCGGGCAGCCGAACCACCAGCCGACCCCACGAGCCGACCAGTGGTTTGACCACCGCCGGATAGCCGATGGAGTCCAGCGCGGCCAGCGCGGCCTTCGGGGTGAGGCCGAGCGCGGTGCGTGGTGTCGCAACCCCGGCCGCCTGCAGTGCCATCGTGGTGCGCCATTTGTCACCGCACACCTCGGTCGCGTCCGCGTTGTTGACCACCTCGACTCCCGCCGAGGCGAGGCAGCGGGCTGCGTATGCCGCACGGACCTGGCCGATCTCCCGGTTCAGCACGAGACTCCAGGCCAGGTCACACTGCCCGGCCAGGAACCACTGTCCGCGCGTGTCGACGTGGTCGAAGGGGACACCGCGCCGGCCGAGTGCGTCGAACAGCCGTTTCTCGTCCGCGCCGACCCGGCTGGCGAGTACGGCGATCCTCCCGGCACCCGGGTGCGCTGGTGTCGATGACACGTGACCTCCGCAGTAGGGCCACCGGTTGACCAGGCGGCACAAATGAACTGCCGCGCCGAAAGGGACGCTACGGGTACGCCGACACCATGCGCGTCCGCGACAAGCTCATCCGCCGGGACGCATTGCGTTGACTTCGCGCCCCGCTGCTACGTATTTTGCTTACCCCGCCCGGGCGCCGCCCGTGCTAGTCTTGACCGAATTCCGACTACGTGCCCCGGTAGTTCACCGCGCTTTCCGCCTGGTGCACCAGTCGCGCCAGAGGGAAGGGGAACCGTGGAGCACAGGCCAGAGCGGATCCCGGTGCTCGCACTGTGGAGCGCGCCGCGCTGCCGCTCCACCGCGTTCGCGCGGATGATGGCGGAGCGGGACGACCGCGTCGTCGTGCACGAGCCGTTCTCGCAAGTGGTCGACTTCGGCGAGGTGAAGGTCGGCGACCGGGTCGCGCGCACCGAGCAGGACGTGCTCGCGGCGCTGCGTGCCATCGCGGCGGAGAAGCCGGTGTTCTTCAAGGACACCACGGACTTCCACTACCCGGCGCTGCTCGCCGACCAGGCCTTCCTTGCGGCCGCGACACACACCTTCATCATCCGCCACCCGGTCGAGGCCATCGCGTCGCACTACAAGCTCAACCCGGACCTTGGCCGCGACGAAGTCGGCTTCGCCTGGCTGCACGAGATCTTCAACGCCGTACGAGCCGCCACCGGCACCACGCCGGTAGTGATCGACTCGGACGACCTGCTCGACCGGCCGGCCGGCACCGTGGAGGCGTATTGCCAGGCGGTGGGCATCCCCTTCCTGCCGGACGCGCTGAGCTGGCAGCCGGGTATGCGGTCGGAATGGCAGGCGACCAGCCGGTGGCACGAGTCGACCAGCCGGACCGCCGGCTTCACGCGCGAGGCGGGCAGCCGGGCTGAAGTGGTCGCCGCGAACCCGGTGCTGCAGGCCCACTGCGATTACCACCTGCCGTACTACGAGCAGCTGCGCGCCGCCGCACTCCGGCCGTGACCACCTGACCGGAGTAGCCAGCAGGATTACCCGGTGAGCATTTTCGGCGGCGCGCCGCCGCCCCTCTCAGGCGACGTGTTCTCGCGGTCTGACCTGGACGACCAGCTCGGCATCCAGCGCTCCGGCGAGCCGTTCCAGCACGGGCAGGGTCGGGACGATGCCGCCTGCCTCGAAGCGAGCCACGGCGGACTGCGTCATACCGGCACCGCCGGCCAGCTCCGCCTGGCTCCAGCCCCGCTGCTCCCGCAGCTCGCGGACAGTGCGGCCAAGCTCGTGCGCCCGCCGGGCGGCCTCGTACGCTGCCCGGGCTCCAGGCTCGTCCATGCGCCGGTCGCGCACCGACTCCCAGTCACTCCGCTCGGCCATGCTCAGACCTCCTCATCTACCACGTGCTGTTCGGCCATACAGCGCGCGAGCACCCGCCGGGCACGGCTGATCTCGCCCTGTTCGCGCATCCTGGTCTTGCCGAAGATGGTCAGCAGCACGATCCGCCGGCCAGGTGCCACCCAGTAGGTGATCCGGGTGGCCTGGCGGTCCGGACGGGTAGAACCGTAACTCGCGCAGCTTGCCGTCGAGCTGCCTCGTGTACGGCTCCCCCAGCAGCACGCCGTCCTCGGCTAACAGGTCGATGTGGAACGCCGCCGTCGCGAACAGATGTGTGGGCAGTTGCTCCAACCATTCCCGCACCTCCGGCTCCAGTTCCACAGTACCCCAAGTCATAGCGCAGATGCTATAGAGCCGGAGGGCCGAGCAGCCACGCGACGCGCCGAGGCTCTCCACGGGTTGCTCCGCTGGGTCGGCAGTTCGGGCGCGGTCGGCGGGTTGAGCTGGGCGGGAACCTCCGGTGGCGTCGGGGCGGTGGCGGAAGCCGGGGCACGCCCCCCACCACCAGATCGTGCGCTCTACCTGTAGTTCTCCTTGACGGCCAGCTTGTGGATTTCGGTGAGGACCACATCCACGTGCGGACGGACCTGCGCCTTGAGTTCGTCCGTCCAGGTCTCCTCGGTGTACCGCCGGGTGAGGTACAGCTGCCGGGCGTGCGCGAGGACCGCTCGGTGTTCGGGCGGGAGCTGCGCGAGGGCCCAGTCGGCGGCGGCATCCTTGGACCGGATCTCGCCGGTGGCGAGCGTGGTCCAGATGCGGGTGAGGGTCAGCACGACGTTGCGGGTGTCACCGGGCAGGTCATGGAGCAGGTCCGGGATGCCGGCCAGGCTTGCGCGGAGCACGTCGGCGGGCGGAACCGGGTCGAGGAGTTCGGCCGGTGGAGGGCCGTCGAGTGGGCGGTCACCGGCCAGCGCCAGGGCGATCACGATGGCCAGGTCGGGCATCGGCGCCGGCTGCGGGGGACCGTTGGCCTCGATCTGTTCGCGTAGCCAGTCGCCGTACCGGAAGTCGGCGGTCGGTGGGTACCGCCAGGGCCGGACCTCGGACTGGACCACGACGGTGAGCTCGATCGACCGCGCACCGACCCGTGGGCCGGAGATCGGGAGGAGCCCGTCGACGAGCGCGCGCCGTTCCCGATCGTCCATGCCCTGCCGAGTGACGACCAGGACGTCCACATCGCTGGCGGGCTTGAGCCCGCCGCGTACGGCAGATCCGTGCAGGTAGCTGCCCAGGGCCTTCGACCCGATGGCCTCGTTGACCAACCGCACGATCCCCTGACGTTGATCCACCCGGTCAGTGTTCAAGGATGGCCACGTGTACGCACCTGATTGGGAACGGTCAACAGCAGCGTCGCCCGAAGTGCCCGGCGTCGGTGCCGTAGCCTCCTTCGACCGCACCGTCAGCC
>JBKOWA010000369.1:0-4641 GCA_046724155.1 Actinomycetota bacterium | reverse complement strand
GCTGCTGGCGGACGCGGCCCCGGTCGGCCGGACCCGGCAGACCGCGGCCCCGGCCCGGGCCGCCGCCGACGACGAGCCGATCGCCATCATCGGCATGGCCTGCCGCTACCCCGGAGGCGTCACCTCCCCGGAGGACCTGTGGCGGCTGGTGGCCGGTGGCGTCGACGCGGTCTCGGAGTTCCCGGCCGACCGGGGCTGGGACGTCGAGCTGCTGTTCGACCCGGACGGGCGGCGGCCGGGAACCAGCTACACGCGGGAAGGCGGTTTCCTGTACGACGCCGCGGACTTCGACCCGGGATTCTTCGGGATCAGCCCGAACGAAGCACGCGCCATGGACCCGCAGCAACGGCTGCTGCTGGAGGCGTCGTGGGAGGCGTTCGAGCGGGCCGGGATCGATCCCACCTCGCTGCGGGGCAGCCCGACCGGCGTGTTCGCCGGGATGATGTACCACGACTACGCGGGCAACAGCAGCACCGGTTCGATCGCGTCGGGGCGGCTGTCGTACGTGTTCGGTCTGCAGGGGCCGACGGCCACCGTCGATACGGCGTGTTCGTCGTCGTTGGTCACCCTGCACCTGGCCATGCAGGCGTTGCGTTCCGGTGAGTGTTCGCTGGCATTGGCCGGCGGCGTCGCGGTGATGGCCACGCCGGAGGCGTTCGTCGAGTTCTCCCGCCAGCGCGGCCTGGCCCCCGACGGCCGGTGCAAGTCGTTCTCGGCCGCCGCGGACGGCACCGGCTGGGCCGAGGGTGTCGGGATGCTGGTCGTGGAACGGCTCTCGGACGCCCGGCGTAACGGCCACCCCGTCCTCGCCGTCGTCCGAGGTAGCGCGGTGAACTCCGACGGCGCGTCGAACGGGTTGACCGCACCGAGCGGGCCGGCGCAGCAGCAGGTGATCCGGGCGGCGCTGGCGGATGCGCGGCTCACCGAGGCTGATATCGACGCGGTCGAGGCGCATGGGACCGGGACCCGGCTGGGTGACCCGATCGAGGCGGAGGCGCTGCTGGCCACCTACGGCCGGGACCGGCCGGCGGACCGGCCGCTGTGGCTGGGTTCGCTGAAGTCGAACATCGGCCACACCCAGGCGGCCGCCGGGGCGGCCGGCGTCATCAAGACCGTGCTGGCCATGCGCCACGGCCTGCTCCCGAAGACCCTGCACATCGACACCCCAACCCCGCACGTGGACTGGTCGGCGGGGGACATGCGGCTGCTGGTGGAACCGGTGGCCTGGCCGGCCGGCGGGCGGCCGCGCCGGGCCGCGGTCTCCTCGTTCGGGATCAGCGGCACCAACGCCCACGTCATCCTCGAAGAGGCCCCCGCCGACCCGGCCGGCGTCGAGGCTTCGGGTCCGGCCGACGTGCCGGAGCCGGCGGACGTGGCGGTGGTGCCGTGGGTGCTGTCCGCGAAAGCCCCGGCGGCGCTGCGGGCGCAGGCCGCCCGGCTGCACACCCACCTGCACACTCGGCCAGATCTCGACCCCACCGACGTCGCCCTCACACTCGCCCTCCGGGCCGTGTTCGACCACCGCGCCGTCGTCGTGGGTGAGAACCGGGCCGACCTGCTCGCCGGTCTGGCCGCTCTCGCCGGCGGGGACACCCCAACCGAGCCGGACCTGCCTGAGACCCACCCGGTCATCGCCGCCGCGTCCGCCTATACCGGCGGCGCGGACGTGGACTGGCCGGCGTTCTTCGCCGGTCGGGGGGCCCGGCAGGTCGACCTCCCCACCTACCCCTTTCAGCGGGAACGGTTCTGGGTGGACGCCCTGGACTACTGGCGGGGCGCCTGGGCCGGATCCGGTGAAACCGGCAACGGCGTCTTCGCTGCGGGCCTGGATGCCGCAGATCACCCGTTGTTGGGTGCCGTGCTGGTCTCGCCGGAGTCGGGTGGCCCGGAGCCGGGTCGAACTGTGCTGACGGGCCGGTTGTCGGTGGCCACCCATCCGTGGCTCGCAGATCACCTGGTGGGTGGGGCCGTGCTGTTCCCCGGCACGGGTTTCGTCGAGCTGGCCATGCGGGCCGGGCGCGAGGTCGGCTGCGACGTGCTGGACGAGCTGACCATCGAGGCACCCCTGGTGCTGCCGGAGCGGGGCGGGGTCGCCCTGCAGGTCACCGTGGGTGCGCCGGGCACGTCGGGCGCTCGGCCGCTGACTGTCCACTCCCGCGGCGAACACCCCGGCGACCTACCGTGGACGCGGCATGCGACCGGTGTGCTGGCTCCCGGTGCGACAGCGCCGCCGTCATCGAGGCCGTCGTTCGACCTTGCCGACTGGCCGCCGCGGGAAGCCATCCCGGTGGACCTGACCGGCTTGTACGACCGGATGGCTGACGTCGGGCTGCGGTACGGCCCGGTCTTCACGGGCGTGCGGGCCGCCTGGCAGGCCGGGAACGAGATGTTCGCCGAGGTCGTGCTGCCCGAGGGCACCGAGGCCGGCGCATACGGGCTGCACCCCGCGCTGTTCGACGCCTGCCTCCATCCGCTCGGGCTCCGGTACGGCGACGACCGGGACGGCGAGGGTGGCGGTTCCGCGCGGCTGCCGTTCGCCTGGTCCGGTGCGTCGTTGTACGCCTCGGGTGCGGCGAGTGTGCGGGTGCGCCTGTCCTCGGCGGAGGCCGGCAGGGTTGCCCTGGCCGTCGCCGACGGCGCCGGCCGGCCCGTGGCGTCGGTCGATTCTCTGGTGTTCCGGCCGGTGTCCGCCGAGCAGGTGGCGGCGGCCGGGACGGCGTCCCTCGCGTCGCTGTTCGGCATCGAATGGTCGCCACTGGCACCGTCGGCGGTAGCCGCCGGCGCGGTGTCGTGGGCACGCTGGGACGCGGTGGGGGAGCCCGCGTCCTACGGCGGAGGCGACCGCCGGGACTCAGCGCCCGGGCCGGATGCCTCGGACATCCCGGATGTCGTTGTGCTGCACGGTCGCGGTGGGAGCGACTCGGATGCGGTTCGGGGCGCCACGCATCACGTGCTGGCGGCGGTGCAGTCGTGGCTTGCCGACGAACGGCGCTCTTCGTCGACACTGCTGGTCGTCACCTGTGGCGCGATGGCTCTCGACGGCGAGGACGTGACGGATCTCGCGGGGGCCGCGGTGTGGGGGCTGGTGCGGTCGGCGCAGGCGGAGAACCCCGGCCGGATCGTGCTGGCCGATCTGGACGACCTCACCGTTCTGGACGACGCCGCCGTCCTGGACGACGCCGCACTGGTCCCGGCGGTGCTGGGTTCGGGTGAGCCGCAGGTGGTCGTGCGTGATGGCACGGTCTACGCCGCGCGGTTGGCGCGGATCCCGGTTCACTCCGGGGATGCCGGGCCCGCACCGGCCTCCCATCCGGAGGGCCCGACCTCCCATCCGGAGGGCACAGTGTTGGTCACGGGAGCGACGGGTGCCCTGGGTCGGCTGGTCGTGCGCCATCTCGTCGCCGAACGCGGCGTGCGTCACCTGGTGTTGGCCAGCCGCCGTGGAGCCGCGGCCGAGGGTGCCGGCGAGCTGGTGGCCGAACTGACCGGGCTGGGCGCCGAGGTCGGCATCGTGGCCTGTGACGCGGCCGACCGGGCCGCGTTGGCCGCGGTCCTGGATGCCATTCCGGCAGCGCACCCGCTGACCGGTGTCGTACACCTGGCGGGTGTCCTCGATGACGGTGTGGTCAGGTCACTGACGCCACAGCGGATGGATGCGGTACTGCGCCCGAAGGTGGACGCGGTGCTCAACCTGCACGAGCTGACCAAGGACCTGGGTTTGTCGTCCTTCGTGCTGTTCTCCTCGGCCGCCGGCGTTTTCGGTAACGCGGGGCAGGCGAACTATGCGGCGGCGAACGCCTTCCTGGACGGGTTGGCCCGGCACCGCCGGGCGCACGGCCTGCCTGCGTTGTCGTTGGCCTGGGGGTTGTGGGAGCAGGGCGCCGCTGTGGGCATGGGCACCTCCGGCGCCGCCGGCATGAGCGGTGGGCTCACCGACCCGGACCTGCGGCGGCTGCGACGGGCGGGGATGACGCCACTGTCCGAAAAGGAGGGCCTGGCGCTGCTGGACACGGCGTGGTCGTCCAGCCTACCGGTGCTGGTGCCGATGCGATTCGACCCGACGGCAGTGCGCAGTGCGGTCCCGAGCCTGGCGCGGAACCTGGTCCGGGCACCGGTACGCCAGGCGGCAGCCGCCCAGCAGGTTGACGAGACAGCGTTTGCCCGGCAACTGGCCACGATGCCCGCCGCCGAGCGGGGCAGGGCGCTGCTGGAGTCGGTGCAGGCCGAGATCGCCGCGGTGTTGGGCCACGCCGACCCGGAGTCGGTGGAACCGGCGCGGGCGCTGCGGGATTTCGGGTTCGACTCGCTCACCGCGCTGGAGCTTCGCAACCGGCTCGCCGCACTGACCGGGTTGCGCCTGCCCCCGGTGCTGGTCTTCGACCATCCGACACCCGAGGCACTGGTGGAGTACCTGCGTGCCGAGCTGGCCGGCGAACAGGTCGAGCCGGGCGAGTCGGCGCCCCCGGTCGCCACCGCACCGGCGGTGTCCGTCGCGGACACCGACCAGATCGCGATCGTGGCCATGAGCTGCCGGTATCCGGGAGGGGTGGCCTCGCCGGATGAGTTGTGGCAGCTGGTTTCGTCCGGCGGGGACGCCATTTCGGGTTTCCCGACCGACCGCGGCTGGGATCTGGCGGGGAC
>JBKOWA010000168.1:0-7231 GCA_046724155.1 Actinomycetota bacterium | reverse complement strand
GTGCGGCGGGTGGCGGGGATGGCGCGGTGGGTGGCGGCGGTGGCGCGGCGGGCCTCTGATCCGGTCCGGACCGGACGTGTCCCGGCCAGCTCGGCGCGGAGCATCCGCAGCGCGTAGTGGGCGCGGGATTTGACGGTGCCGACCGGGATCCCCAGCGCCGCGGCGATATCCTGCGGGCTGCGGTCCCGGTAGTACAGCTCGACGATGATCTCGCGCTGCCTGGCGGTCAGCCTGGTCAGCGCCTCCCGCACGGCCAGCGACGTCACCAGCCGGTCGATGGGGCAGACCGGCTCGGGGGCCGCCGGCAGCATCGCGTCGCTGGTCTCCCGTGGCCGGCAGCCGCGCGACCGGGTCCAGTCGATGAGGAGGTTCCGGGCGACGGTGTACAGCCAGGCGTGCGCGGAGCCCCGGCCGTTGGCCACCACCTCGGGCTGCCGCCAGGCCCGGACGAACGTCTCCTGGACGATGTCCTCGGCCAGGTAGCCGTCACCGTATGTCAGCGACCGAACGTACCGGTGCAGCGCCCTGCTGTGCTGGCGGCAGAACTCCTCCAGGTGCCGGTCCTCGGCGGTAGCCCGGGTGGGCGCCGGGGTGGACCCGGCAGGCCGCGGCTGGGTGGGCGCCGGCACCAGGTGCAGGTGTCGCTCCGCGCTCCCGCTGGTGGTCTGGATCGCTGGTCGTGGTTCGGTTGCGTTCATCGGTGACCTCGCCCTGCGGTCGGGGTAGGGCCGACCGGTCGGTTCCGGATTTCTGGGGCAAACTCTGTGCTGAAAGAGTGCTCCAGATCACACCCCCGGCTCATGGGGCGACCGACCGAAAATGTCCAGGGGATTAGGGCACGTCCTGCCGGCACTACTGTCCCGGCCCGGCTACGTCATCCGTCCCGCCCGAGCCGTCCGTAGGACGCGTTCCGGCACTACCGGGCGTGATCATCTTCGGTGCACCGAGGCTGCCTGGTCACAGGCCCGCGAGCAGGCCGCCTCTCGGCGCATCGGCACAGGTCACGCGGCGGTTCTGCCTGCTGTACCAGGTGGTCCGGCGGCCCCGCTGCCGGCGTCAGGCCCCGGGAACGAGTCCCTCCCGGACCGCCCACAGGGCCGCCTGGGTACGGGACGCCAGGTCGAGCTTGGTCAGCACGTTGCTGACGTGGGTCCGCGCGGTGCGTTCGCTGATCACCAGGGAGCGGGCGATGTCCCGGTTCGACTTGCCCTGCGCGACGAGGACCAGGATCTCGCGCTCCCGCGGGGTGAGCGCGGTGGCCGTGCGCTGCGGCGCGACCAGCGACCGGGTGAGCTTGCGGGCCACCGCCGGGTCGAGGTGGACCTCGCCGCGGTACGCCGCCCGGACCGCCGCCACCACCTCGTCGGCCTCGGCGTCCTTGAGCAGGTAACCGGCGGCGCCGGCCTCCAGCGCCACGTGCACGCGTTCGGCCTCGCTGAAGCTGGTCAGCGCCACCACCTCGACGCCCGGGTACCGCTGCTTGATGGCCTTCGTCGCGGCGATGCCGTCAAGGCGGGGCATCAGCAGGTCCATCAGCACCACGTCCGGCAGGTCGTCGCGGACCGCCAGCACCGCAAGCTCGTCCAGCACGGCCTGGCCGTCGGCGGCCTCCCCCTGAACCTCGATGTCGTCGAGCATGTCGAAGAACGCGCGCATGCCGCGCCGCACCACGGCGTGATCGTCGACCAGGAAGACCCGGATCGGTTGCGAGTCGGCTGGCTGGCCCATTCCCACCGTCTCGGACATCGTCATCGCGTGTGCCGCCTCGCCCTGCCGTGGCACGCGACCACCGGCACCGGCGCCGGTAGCCGTCGAGAGAACGGGCCAAGCCTACTCCGCCCGCGCTCCGAGAGGTCACGGTCGGGCAAACCGGGCCAGAACCTCGCGCGGCCGGCCTCACGGGCTCGGGTGCGGGTGTCCCGCAAAGAACCTGAGACCCTGGTCACCGCAGGTAGTGCGTTCTACGCTGAGTCACGTCCTGGGCACCTGCCTGCTGCCTCTGCGATGTCCCGCGGGTAGCCGGATGGTGGGTGCGAGGACCGCGCTGTTGCGGTCGTGGGAGGCGAGACGCGGTATGAACCGGTCGAGCGATGACGAGCAGCTGACCGCACGCCTGGTGGCCGTGGCGGTGGTCGGGTTCCTGCTGTTCGTGCCGCCGCTGCTGTCCGCGTTCAACCGCGGGGCCCGGCTGCTCGGCGTACCGGCCCTGTGGGCCTACCTGTTCCTCGCCTGGGCCGCCGTCATCGCCCTGGTCGCGGCCGTCGTCGGCCGGTCGGGCTGAGGCGGTGCTCACCACCTGGGTCGTGGTCGGCGCCTCGGTCGCCTACCTCGGCGTGCTCTTCGGGGTTGCCTTCTACGGCGACCGGCGCGCGGACGCCGGCCGCAGCATGATCAACAACGGCACGGTCTACGCGCTGTCCCTGGCCGTGTACGCCACGTCCTGGACGTACTACGGCAGCGTCGGCCGGGCCGCGACCACCGGTGTCGGGTTCCTGCCGATCTACCTCGGCCCGACGCTGATGTTCGCGCTGGCCTGGCTGGTGCTGCGGCGCATCATCCGGATCAGCCGCCGCAACCGGATCACCTCGCTGGCCGACTTCATCTCCGCCCGGTACGGCAAGAGCACCTCGCTCGGCGGGCTGGTGACGATCATCGCGGTGATCGGGATCGTGCCGTACATCGCGCTGCAGCTGAAGGCGGTCTCCAACACCTTCGAGATCATCCGCCGGCACCCGGCCATCACCTCCAGCACGGATCTCGGCAGCGTCCCGGTGTGGCAGGACACCGGCCTGTACGTCGCACTGCTGCTGGCCGGGTTCACCATCCTGTTCGGCACCCGGCACCTGGACGCCACCGAGCGGCACGAGGGCATGGTGGCCGCCATCGCGTTCGAGTCGGTGATCAAGCTCGTCGCATTCGTCGCGGCCGGCCTGTTCGTGACCTTCGGGCTGTTCGGCGGCTTCGGGGACCTGTTCACGCAGGCCGCGGCCGCCGGGATCACCAGCGTGTTCACGCTCGGGCAGCAGACCGGCACCTGGATCTGGCTGCTCGTGCTGTCCATGCTGGCGGCCGTGCTGCTGCCCCGGCAGTGGCAGATCGCCGTCGTGGAGAACGTCGACGAGCAGCACCTGAAGCGGGCCAGCTGGCTGTTCCCGCTGTACCTGCTGGCCATCAACGTCTTCGTGCTGCCGATCGCGGCCGCCGGGCTGCTCCGGTTCGGCCCCGCGGTGAACGCCGACACCTACGTGCTCGCCCTGCCGATGGCCGACCACCAGCAGGCCCTCGCCCTGCTGGTCTTCGTCGGCGGGCTGAGCGCGGCCACCGGCATGATCATCGTCGAGACGGTCGCGCTCAGCACGATGGTGTCCAACTCCCTGGTCCTGCCGGCGTTGCTGCGCGCACGGTCCGGGCTGGCGAACCGGCGGGACCTGTCCGGGCTGGTCCTCGGCGTGCGGCGGGTGACCATCGTGCTGGTCATGCTGCTCGGCTACGGGTACTTCCGGCTCGCCGGCCAGGGGCCCGCGCTGGTGTCGATCGGCCTGGTGTCGTTCGCCGCGGTGGCCCAGTTCGCCCCCGCCCTCCTGGGCGGGCTGTCCTGGAAGGGCGGCACCCGCGACGGCGCGCTCGTCGGACTGGTCGCCGGCTTCGCGGTCTGGGCCTACTGCCTGCTGCTGCCGAACTTCGCCGACGGCGGCTGGCTGCCGGCGTCGTTCCTGCACGACGGCCCGTTCGGGCTCGGCTTCCTGCGGCCGGAGGCGCTGTTCGGGTTGACCGGCATGGACCGGACCAGCAATGCGATGTTCTGGAGCATGCTGGTGAACGTCGGCGGATACGTCGCCGTCTCGCTCGCCCGGCGACCGAACGCGGCCGAGCAGGACCAGGCGGTGCTCTTCGTCGGCGCTCTGGCGCCCCCGCCGCGGGTGCGGCCGGCATACGGCCGCGCCTCGGTCGGCGAGCTGCGCGCGGTGCTCGAGCGGTTCCTCGGGTACGCCAGGGCCCAGCAGGCGATAGCCGGGTACGCGCTGGAGCACGGACTCGACGACTCGCCCGGCGCGCAGGCCACCCCGGAGCTGATCCAGCACGCAGAGACGGTGCTCGCCGGCTCGGTGGGTGCCGCGTCCGCCCGCCTGGTCATCGCCCCCGCCGTCGCCGCCGCTCTGGCCGGCGGGGAGGAGCAGCCGCCGGCCGCGGAGATGCTGGAGATGATCGACAAGGTGTCGTACGCGGCGGCCCTGGAGGAGCGGCACCGGCTGGCCCGCGAGCTGCACGACTCGGTCTGCCAGGCGCTGTTCTCGATGACCCTGCATACCCGGGCGGTGGAGCTCGCGGTGCAAAGGCAGAGCTCGGACCCGGACGGGTCGATCACCCGAGGACTCACCGAGCTGCGGAGCCTCACCCAGTCCGCGCTCGCCGACATGCGGTCGTCGATCATGCAGCTGCGGCCGGAGGAGCTGCACGAGGAGGGGCTGGCCGCGGCCCTGCGCCGGCGGGCCACCGCAATCGCCGCCCGGGAGGGGCTGGAGGTCCGGGTGCACGCCCCGGAGGACCGGCTGCCGCTGGACGACCGGGCCGAGGAGGAGCTCTTCCGGGTGGTGCAGGAGGCGATGCACAACAGCATCAAGCACGCCCACGCCGGCCGCATCGACATCCGGCTGGCCGAGCATTCTGACCTGGACGGCTCCCTGGTGGTCGAGGTCGCCGACGACGGCACCGGCTTCGACCCGCGCGCCGTCCCGGCCGCCGGCCTCGGGCTGCACAGCATGCGGGAACGGATGGAACGGCTCGGCGGCCGGCTCGTCATCGACAGCCGCCCGACCGGCTCGACGACCGTCCGGGCCGTCCTGCCCGGCACCTGGCGGCAACGCACCCCAGCGCACCACCAGGCCGCCCCGCCCGACGGCGGGTAGCCCGCCCTGCCGGCCAGGCCGCCGCCTCGGATGGCGAGGGCATCTATTCGAGGCATCGCTCGCCCGCCCTGTTAGTTACTAGCTGTATCCGGCTGGTGCTGTGCGGGTTGGCACTATGGTTCTGCGTGCAGGCCCGCGGAGCATATGTGTTGCATATATGCGGGGCGTGTCGTTTGCGCGTGTGGGTGTGGCTAGGGTCGCGGTCATGCCTTCGTACATGCGTGAGCTGCTGGTCGAGATGCTCCGGAACCGTCCTATGTTGGCTGCGGAATTACTCACCGACCTGTTCGGGGTGTCGGCGCCCGCCTTCGAGCAGGCTCGGTTGTCGTCGGGTGATCTGACCGATGCGCCCCCGATGGAGTACCAGGCCGGTGCGGTTATCACCTTGACGGCCGGGGATGTTCCGGTGCTGGGGATAGTGGTGGACGTGGTAGAGGTGGAGTTCCGTCGCGATGTGGGCAAGTGGCCTTACTGGCCGGTTTATGTGGGCACCCTGTATGCCCGGTCGGATTGTCTGGTGTTCTCGTTGGTGGTGTGCTCGAATCCGGTGGTTGAGGCATGGTTTGGCCTGCCCGTCATGATGAGCGCTCCAGGTTGGTTGCTGACGCCGCTGCTGTTTCCGGCGGAGGTGCCGGTGGTGACCGATCCCTCGCTGGCCAAGCGTCAACCCGAGTTGGCGGTGCTCTCAGCGATGGCGCACGGTGGGCGCTCTGGTGAGGAGGGGGTCTTCGACGCGTTGCTGGCTGCGTTGGAGGTTGTCGATCATGATCATGCGAAGATGTATGCCGACCTCGTGCTCGCGGCGCTGCCGGCGGCGGCCCGCGCCGACCTGGAGACTTTCATGACCACCACGACTCACCGGTACCAGAGCGACTTCGCCCGCCGCTACTACGCCGAAGGCGAAGCCAAGGGCAAAGCAAAGGGCGAGGCCAAGGGCAAGGCCAAGGCGGTGCTGGCGTTTCTCGACGCCCGCGGCATCGAGATACCCGACCCGGTACGCGAAGACATCATCAGCTGCACCGACCTCGACCAGCTCGACACCTGGATCCGCCGCGCCGCCACCGCCACCAAGGTCCAGGAGCTGTTCGACTAGCACCGACTACCGATCAGACGGTGGGAGCGGAAATACGGTAGCTACCCCGACCGCGTCCTGCCCGCCGCGTCTGTGTCGTAAGACATCAAGCAGGCAAGAACTGACCAGCACCGGGCGGTCTGACTCACCGGTTCGCTGCTGGTCCTGCGTGTCCCGCCATGCCGGGTCGACCGCGTGGGGATTGTGCCGCAGAGCAGTGGCGTTCACGTCGGTGGCTGGGTCGTTCTGGCCGACCACCCCGACCGGGGACGGCTCGCTGGTGATCGAGGTCGCCGACGACGGCACCGGCTTCGACCCGCGCGCCATCCCGGCCGCTGGCCTCGGGTTGCACAGCATGCGGGAACGGATGGAACGGCTCGGCGGCCGGCTCGTCATCGACAGCCGCCCCACCGGCTCGACGACCGTCCGGGCCGTCCTGCCCGGCACCTGGCGGCAACGCACCCCAGCGCACCACCAGGCCGCCCCACCCGACGGCGGGTAGTCGGTGTGAACGGGCCATGCCACCCGCACCCGGTTGATGAGACCCGAGGCGCCGGTGACGAGTTCTACTCACTACCCGCATCAATACTAGTTACCGGCTGTATCCGTCTGGTGCCCGCGCGGGTTGGCGCTGTTGTTCTGCACGCAGGACCGCGGAGCATATATATGTGTTGAGTATATGCGTGGTGTGTCGTTTGCGTCGGTGAGCGCTGTTAGAGTCGCCCTCATGCTATCGACCCAGCACGAGGTTCTGGTCGGGATGTTCCGAGATCGGCCGCTGTTGGCCGCGGATCTGCTGTCCGATTCACTTGGAGTGCCGGTTCCTGCGTTCCAGCACGCTCGCGTGTCATCGGGGGACCTGACCAATGTTACCCCGACAGAATACCGGGCCGATGCGGTCATCACCTTGACTCGCGAAGAAGTCCCGGTGCTGGGGGTGGTCGTGGAGGTCCAGTTACGCCCCGAACGGCGGAAACGGTTTGCCTGGCCGGCTTACGTGGCGACTCTGCATGCCCGCTTGGAGTGCCCGGTGCAGTTGCTGGTCGTGTGTCCGGATCAGGCGGTTGCCGCATCGTGTGCCGTCCCGATTCAGGTGGGCGATCCCCCGGTTCTGATGCTGTGGCCGCGGGTGGTGGGGCTGCAAGACGTGCCCGTGGTGACCGACGCCGCGCTGGCCAGGCGTCAGCCGGAACTGGCGGTGCTCTCGGCGGTGGCCCACGGGGAGCGGTCCGGCCAGCAGGGGGTCTTCGAC
>JBKOWA010000378.1:0-5834 GCA_046724155.1 Actinomycetota bacterium | reverse complement strand
GTGCCGAACCTCTGCAACGACATGCACGACTGCCCGGTCCGCACCGGCGACACCTGGGCGCGCGACAACCTCGACGGGTACGTGCAATGGGCCAGCACGCACAACAGCCTGCTGATCCTCACCTTCGACGAGGACGACCGGGTCGGCGGAAACCGGATCCCGACCGTGTTCGCCGGCCAGGGGGTGCGGGCCGGCGACCAGAGCGAACGGATCGACCACTACCGGGTGCTGCGCACCCTGGAGGACATGTACGGCCTGGCCGCACTGGGCAACGCCGCAAGCCGGGAGCCGATCACCGACATCTGGACGCCACCGGCCGCCCGGACCGAAAGCGGCACGCCGGCCACTTCCACCACCCCGTAGCCGGCCCGGCGCAGGGCAGCGCCGTGGACCCGAGCAGTTCGGGTGACTGCGCATCCGCGTGTGGAGCACCCGTCGGATTCACTCCCGGGCACCTGCAGGTCCCCAGCCGTAGGCGCCGGCCGGCGCGCCCGTTGACCTTGGTTAATGGTAAGTGTTAGCTTACCGTTCGTGGGGACTTACCAAGCTCGGAACGGGCTGGATGCCCTCGGCGACCCCACCAGGCGAGCGATCTTCGAGCGGTTGGCCGAGGGTCCGCGCCCGGTGGGCGAGCTGGCGCAGGGTCTCCCGGTCAGCCGCCCGGCGGTCTCCCAGCACCTGAAGGTGCTCAAGGAGGCCGGCCTGGTGGTCGACGAGGCAGCGGGCACCCGCCGGCTGTACCGGCTCAACCCGGCCGGGGTGGCTGGGCTGCGTGCGTACTTCGACAGGTTCTGGGATCAAGCGCTCGCCGCGTTCACGGCCGCGGTCGAGCAGAAGGAGGACGGACGATGACCGCGCAGGCAGCACTCGAAGCGGTCCGCAAGTCGATCACCGTGCAGGCGCCGCTGGAGCGGGCGTTCTCGGTGTTCACCGAGGGGATGACCAGCTGGTGGCCGCCCGAGCACCACATCATCGGAGTCCCGCTGGACAGGATGGCGGTCGAGCTGCGCCCCGGCGGCCGGTGCTACGACGTCGGCGTGGACGGCAGCGAGTGCGACTGGGGCAGGGTGCTGGCATACGAGCCACCGACCCGGTTCGTGCTGGCCTGGCACCTCGGCACGGACTGGGCGTTCGACCCCGACCCGGCGCACGCCAGCGAGGTCGAGGTGCTGTTCACCGCGGACGGCCCGGACACCACCCGGGTCGACCTCACCCATCGCCACCTGGAACGCCACGGCCCCGGCGCCGAACAGATCCGCACCGCCGTGGACTCCCCCGACGGCTGGCCCAAAGGCCTCACCCGATACGCCGAAGCCGCCGCCACGGCCCGGTAACCAGCGTGGGCCGGGCGGATGCCGCGGTCATGGCATCGGCGGGCACCCGTCCGGCCGCCGCCGCGGCCCGGTAAGCAGCCCGGGCCGGACGGGTGCCGCGATCATGGCATCGACGGCGCCGTCCGTCCCTGGCCGGTCGGAGCGTTGCCGGGTGGTGCTGCGGGGAGCTGGCGTGGTCTTGAAGGGTCGTTGGTCCCTGGTCCGGGTAGCCGCGGCGGCGCAGGGTGGACGTGGAATGGGTGGTGTCCGTGGCGCTGCTGCCCGTCGAAGGGGGTACTGCGATGCCTGCTACGACGGACATGCCGGTGGTCCTGCCGGTCAGCCATGTGGATCTGCTGCACCGGGCGTTGCCGGCCGTGCTGACCACCCACCTGTCCGATGGGCGGTTGCAGTCCACCGTGGTCTGGTGCGAGTGCAGCCCGGAGGGGCATCTGCTGGTGAACACGATGCGGGAGTTCCAGAAGGCCAGGAACCTGCGTGCCCGGCCGCAGGCGACGGTGCTGGTCGTCGAGCCCGGTCGGCCCAGCCGGTGGATCGAGGTGCGGGCGAGGGTCGTGCCCGACCTGCGGGATCCGGTCGCGCATCTGGACGCGCTCAGCCGCCGCTACACCGGCGTGGCGCCGTACTTCGGTCGGGTGGTACCAGCCGGGCTGGCCCGCACTGAACACCCGGTCGTCTACCGGTTGATCCCGCTGGCCGTGCGCACCGGCCCCTGGTACGACACCCTGCGCCCGCCGTTGCCAGCCTTACCGCCGATCCCGCCGGCCCGCCCCGCGGCGGCACCGGGCTGCCGACGCGAACCGGGCATCCCGGCCTCGCACCGTGACCTGCTTCAACGCCAGCTCCCGGCGGCACTGAGCACCCGACTACCCGGCGGCGCCGCGCAGGTCAACCCGGTGTGGTGCTCGGTCGACGGCAACGACGTGCTGGTCAACACCACCCGGCAGCGGCGCAAGGCCCGAAACCTCACCACCGACCCGCGAGCCACCATCCTCGCCCTCGACCCCGACGACGCCGGCCGGTGGATCGAGATCCGCGGCGACGTCGACCTGTCCGAGCAGGGCGCCGATGAGCACCTGGACCGGCTGACCCACCAGTACACCGGGCACCGGCACTACTACGGAACCATCTACCCGGTGCAGCAGCGCTACTGCGAGACCCGCGTCATCGCCCGTATCCACCCACGCCGCATCAACTGCGACGCCATCCACCACTAACCATCACAACGTGCCCGAGACGTATTCTCGGGCACGGTCGCCGGCTCATCTACCGCTCCACCTCCACCGGGAGCCGCATCACAGCGAGCCGCGCGGCGCCACCCACTCGGTGGGCTGCCCGGTGATCTCCGCGATGCGGTCGTAGTTCTCTTCGTAGTGCAGCACCGTGGCGCCGTGCAACTCGGCGGTCGCGGCGATGATGAGATCCGGTAGAGCGAAGTTTCGATGTTGACTACGGGCAGCCAGTTCGCGATGTACCGCCAGGGCGCGATCGAGGGCTCGAGTGTTGACGTCGATCCACCGCATTCCGTACAACCCGCGCCAGACCGCCTCGTAACTCTTCGGGTCGGCGGCATTGTTGAGGTACTCCAGGGACGTCATCTGGCACGCTGCGACGCGGCCCTCGGAAAGCAGCGCACGTCGACGGTGATGCGCGTCATGCGGCAAGACTACACCAAGCTCGACATATGTCGTGCATATCATTGCCCGTTATGGGAGCACCAAGATCGCGTGATGGGAGGCGCGTGCCCTGGCCGCTCGTGCCCGAGCAGATGAGAGCGCAAACCGGGAGAGCTGCCAGCCAGGGTCGCGCCCGCGAGCCGAACGGCGGGTGGTGCGGTGCAGCGGACCCCTGGGACGCCGCGTCCCAGGGGTCCGGACAATGTCACCTGCCGCGGTCACCTGCCGCGCGGGGCGACCGTCAGGCCGGTGAGCGCCGGCCCGTTGATGCTGCCGATGGCACGGGCCCGGCCGGAGTCCAGGTCGACCTGGTAGATCCGGGTGCGGTCCGAGCCCGCCGGGGTGAGCGCCGCCAGCGCGGCGCCGTCCGCGGCGATGTCGAAGCCGCCGCGGCCGTCGGCATCCTGCCGGAGCAGGCCCACCGTGCGCAGCGTCCCGTCGTTCGGCGGCTGCTGCGTGGTGAGCACCTCCAGCGCCGCGTCGATGTCGTACAGCGTGGTGCTGGTCGCACCGACCTGGTTGTTGGTGTACGCGACGTTCGAGCGGAACGCGGCGTTCCGGTCGTCCGGCGCGTAGGCCAGTGCGGTGTCCACCCCGACCACGGCACCGGTGTCCGGGTTGATCCGCAGGTTCTGCCCGGTGGTCGTCACCACGCGCAGCCGGTCTGCCACCGGGTTCACGTCGAAGCCCACCAGGGCGCCGGACACGCTCGGCGTGAACGGCGTGCCGACCGCGGTCGCGGCGGCGGTCGCCGGGTTGACCAGGTAGATCTGGTTCGTGCTGCCGAGTAGATAGAGGCCCCCGTTCGCCGGCCGCACGTCGATCCCCAGCGCGGTCTCCCCCGCCTGCAGCCCGGTGATCGGCTGCCGGGACGCGACCTGCAGGGTGCGCCGGTCGAACCGGACCAGCTCGTTCGCCGCGGTGGTCGCGTACACCGTGGTCGGCGCGCCGGGCGCGGCGGACAGGCCGACCACCCGGCCGGTCAGGGTGGCCTGCACCGAGGCCCGGCCGGTGCGCAGGTCGATCCGGGCGAGCACGGAGTTCGGCGAGTCCTTGGGCTGGAGCGCCGCGAGCGCGGTGTAGTCGCCCTCGTCGAAGGTCGCGGTCCGGGCGGCGCCGAGGATCTCGAAGCCGTTCACGCCGGTCACGTCGACGCCGAGCCGGCCGACCGGGAACAGCTGGCCCGTGTTCGGCGAGACCGCCGGGGTGACGCCGGGCTTCGTGCCCTGCAGCAGCAGGGTGTCGGTGCCGCTGTCGATGTCGTACAGCGCGGTCGAGGTGGCCCCGGCCACGCTGTTCGTGTACGCCGCGGCGCTGACGCGGCCCGCAGCCTGCGCCGCCGTTGCATCCCTGTTGAACTCATCGATCCCCTCCGAGGTAGTGGTTGGGCTGGTTGTCGCCTCGGTTAGGGATTCGGACCAAACCGGCTCCCCGGTTGCAGGGCGCCGTACCGCACATCGTCCGGGGTCGGCCAGCTGGCTGACCGGCCAGCGCGGATTTGCCGGGCGGCCACCGGCCGTTCTCCTGGATGCGACCGGATGGTGACAACGTGTCACGTTCGGGGGAGCCAGTACATGGAGCGGCTGTCGCTGTGACCGGACCCCTCTCGGCGCCGATGGCCGCTGGACCCGCAAGGAGGCCTTCGGATGCTACCCACCCGCATCGCAGCCACCCTCGGCGCCGCCGCGGCCCTGGTCGCCGGCACCGTCGCTGCCGCGCCCGCCGGGCAGGCCGCCGGCAGCCCGGACGTCTCGATCACCGCCGTTCCCCAGCTGAGCCACGTGGTGGTCGCGATCTTCGAGAACCACAAGCGCAGCTCGATCATCAACAACTCGAACGCGCCGTACATCACGGGGTTGGCCAACCAGGGCGCCAACTTCAGCCAGTCGTTCGCGATCACCCATCCCAGCCAGCCGAACTACCTGGCGCTGTACTCCGGCTCCAAACAGGGGATCACCGACGACTCCTGCCCGCACACCTTCTCCGGGAACAACCTGGGCCACCAGCTGATCAACGCGGGGAGAAGCTTCATCGGGTACTCCGAGTCGATGCCGTCCGACGGCTACACCGGCTGCTCGAGCGGCCAGTACCGCCGCAAGCACAACCCGTGGGTGAACTTCAGCAACGTCCCCGCATCCAGCAACCTGCGCTTCTCCCGGTTCCCGACCGACTTCAGCACGCTGCCGACGGTGTCGTTCGTGGTGCCGAACATGTGCAGCGACATGCACGACTGCTCGGTGTCCACCGGCGACACCTGGGCCCGCAACCACCTGGACGCGTACGTGCAGTGGGCCAAGACGCACAACAGCATCCTGATCCTGACCTTCGACGAGGACGACGGGACTGCGGGTAACAACATCGCGACCGTGTTCGTCGGCCAGCACGTGAAGGTCGGCGTCTTCTCCGAGCACATCGACCACTACACCGTGCTACGGACGCTGGAGGACATGTACGGCCTGGCCGCGCTGGGCAACGCCGGCAGCCGGACCGCGATCAGCGACATCTGGAACTAGGGCGTTGACCGCACCGGGATAGGCTGCCGGGGTGGTTGGCCGGATCGGTGTGGTCACGTTCCCCGGGTCGCTCGACGACCGGGACGCCGCGCGCGCGGTTCGCCTCGCGGGCGGCGATCCGGTCGCGCTGTGGCACGCCGACGCCGACCTGTACGGGGTGGCCGCGGTGGTGCTGCCCGGCGGCTTCTCCTACGGCGACTACCTGCGGTGCGGGGCGATCGCCCGGTTCGCCCCGGTGATGGAACGGGTCGTCGCGGGTGCCCGCGCCGGGCTGCCGGTGCTCGGCATCTGCAACGGCTTCCAGGTCCTCT
>JBKOWA010000148.1:0-8075 GCA_046724155.1 Actinomycetota bacterium | reverse complement strand
GTGTAGATGCCGAGGCTGCCGACGATCCTGGTGACCGGGTCCCACGCCATCTCGGTGAGCTCACGGCCCTCGGTGCCCTTGGTGCTGGTCATGACGTCCTCACCACGTGCTCTTGTAGCCGGTCAGCAGGGTGTTGCCCTTGGTCCGCCACCTGGGTTCCTCGTCCGCGGTCTGCTGGGTGAAGCCGCGCAGCGCGCGGATGACGGTCCCGTACATGCTGGTGGCGGCGGAGGGCGCCGTCGCGCCCGGCGGCTCGTCCATGAACGGCATGAACTTGTCCGGGAAGCCCGGCATCGTGCAGGCGATGCAGATGCCGCCCACGTTGGGGCAGCCGCCGACGCCGTTGATCCAGCCCCGCTTTGGCACGTTGCACTTGACTACAGGGCCCCAGCAGCCCAGCTTGACCAGGCACTGCGGCGAGCCGTACTCCGTGGCGAACTCGCCCTGCTCGTAGTAGCCGGCGCGGTCGCAGCCCTCGTGCACGGTGTTGCCGAACAGCCACTTGGGGCGCAGCACCTCGTCCAGCGGGATCATCGGCGCCTGCCCGGCCACCTGGAACAGCAGGTACAGGATGGTCTCGGACAGGTTGTCCGGGTGGGTCGGGCACCCGGGCACGCACACGATCGGGATGCCGGCCTTGGACCGCCAGTCCCAGCCGAGGTAGTCCGGCACGCCCATCGCACCGGTCGGGTTGCCGGCCATGGCGTGGATGCCGCCGTAGGTGGCGCAGGTGCCCACCGCGAGCACGGCCAGCGCCTTGGGCGCCAGCCGGTCCAGCCACTCGCTGGTGGTCATCGGCTGGCCGGTCTGCGGGTTGTTGCCGAAGCCGCACCAGTAGCCCTCGGGCTTGATCGCCTCGTTCGGGACCGAGCCCTCGACGACCAGCACGAACGGCTCCAGCTCGCCGCGGTCGGCCTTGTGCCACCACTCGATGAAGGTGTCGGCGCCCTGCTCGGGGCCGCACTCGAAGTCGAGCAGCGGCCAGTGCACGGCGACCTGCGGCAGCCCGGGCATGGCGCCCGAGAAGATCTCCTCCACGCTCGGCTGGGTCGCGGCCGTCAGCGCCACGGAGTCGCCGTCGCAGCCCAGCCCGCCGTTCATCCACAGGATGTGGACGACGGGGTCGGCGGAGCCGGAAGCCCCGGCGGCGCCGGCCGTCGTCTCGGCCGTGGTCATTGACGACCACCTCCCTGCGGCCGGGGCTGGCCGCGCGCTAAGTCGGCAAGCCGCCAGCGGGTGGTTCCGGGCCAGGTCGCTGGTCGGGATGTCCTACCGGTCATTGGGGACGCCGGGCGTAGCCCGCATACTTTGATTCCGGCCAGCGTCACGGTAAACCGGTCACGCGGCCTGGGCAAGACTGACCGGACACAACTGTCCGGTGTGCCGGCCTGCCGGACCAGGCAGGCCGCAGGGGCAGGACCGCAGCGGAGGGGGTGGGCCAGGTGGCGGAGCCGATGGAGCCGTCTGCGCCGGCCCGTGGTGGGCCGGTCGAGGCCCTGCCGGTCGTCGTGCTGTCCAAGACATTCCCCGCCCGACCTTCCTCGATTCCGGATATCCGCGAATTCGTGCGGCACTGCCTGGCCGACTCCCCGTTGACCGACGACGACAACCGGGAGGTGAGCCAGACCGTTTTCCGGGCACTGCTGGATGCCGCCGGACCGACCGGAACGATACAGGTCTCCTTCCGCATCTTCCCCGAGCATGTCGAGATCGACGTGCTGCACTCGCACGCCGGGCTGGCGGGCGAACCTACGCTCGCCCAGTTGGCCGAGGCCGTCACTCCGCCGCAGCCCGCCGGAGGGTCGCGGCCCGCCGGGCCCGCGCACGTCGCCGGGCTGCCGCAGGAGACCGGGCCGCCGCAGGAGGAGGCCACCTTCGCCGGGTGGATGGCCGCCGTGCTGCGCCGGGAAGGCCTGACGCACGAGGCGGCCGCCAAGCAGTTGGGCGTGTCGGTGAAGACCGTCAGCCGCTGGGTCGGCGGCGAGACCGAGCCGAGGATGCGGGACCTGCGCCGCCTGCAGGAACGCTTCGGCGACCTGCCGCTGGCCTGAGCGCCTGTTGGCAAACCCCCCTGCTGGCGGCGTCCCCCCGGGGTGCATCCACCGAGGGGATTGCCGCCAACAGGCTCTGAGCCGGCGAGCCGGTTTCGGCTGGCGGTGCCGGACCTGGGGGCCGCGCGGTTGCTACCGGGTGACCGGGCAGGTGGGGCAGTCCGATTATGGCATCCGGCCTACTCGCGTTCCTCGGCTTGGCGGCCCGGGCTCCGTCTGCGGAGTGGAATCCGAAACATATACGGGAGTCGACGTCCAATTGCTGCGGTGAAGTGTCCCGAAAGAGTGCTGCCCGGACACGCATGTACGATTTTGGCGGGCCGGTCGCCGGTTGCCCGCCGGTGCAACCGCGGCTTCCATTTGACGGATCACCACTGACCAACGACACTTGTGTCCTCCCAGGACAGAGGTGTCCAGCAGATGAGTTGGTCGAAGCCGAACCCCGCCCGAGAGCGGCATTGGGTGTGCGCCCAGCGGTTGCACACCCGGCGTCTGGCGTTCGGGTCGACCCAGCTCGATGTGGTGGCCCGGCTCCAGCAGCGCGGCACCCCTGCCACTCACCGGGGGGTCAGTGGCAGCTACCGCACCCGCTGGAGCGACCGGGGGGCAGGGCCGTGACCCCGCCCGCCACGACCAGGATCGGGGAGATCCTGCGCCGCCGCACCGCGCCGGTGGAGGACCTCGCGGCGCACGCCGCGGACGTGGCCGACACCTGCCATGCCATGGCGCGGCGGTTCCACCGCGGCGGGAAGCTGGTCGTGTTCGGCAACGGCGGCCCGAGCACCGACGCGCAGCACGTCGCCGTGGAGTTCGTGCACCCCGTCATCGTCGGCAAGCGCGCGCTGCCCGCGATCTCGCTCACCGCGGATGTGGCCACGCTGACCGGCATCGCCACCCGCCACGGGCTGGCCGAGACCTTCGCGCACCAGTTGCGGTTCCTCGGTGAGCCGGCCGACATCGCGCTCGGGCTGTCCACCGACGGCCGCTGCGCCAACGTGCTGCGCGGCCTGGAGCAGGCTCGCGAGATCGGCATGCTGCGGGTCGCGCTGGTCGGTGGGGACGGCGGCCCGGTCGCCGCCGGCGGCGTGGCCGACCACGTGCTGGTTGCCCGGTCGTGGGACCCGCGCGTGGTCAAGGAGGTCCACGTCACTATGTACCACGTGCTGTGGGAGTTGGTGCACGTGTTCCTGGAGCAGCCCGGCGTGCTCGACCCGGCGGTGAGCGGGTGAGCAGCCGGTGGGACCACCGTCATCGCGGCGCCACGGGGGCGCCGCGGTGAACGGCGACGTGCCGGAGTGCCGTGACGAGGTCTGCGTGACCTGCTCGGACACCGCCGTGCCGGTGACCGTGGTGCGCCTGATCGAAGACGACCTGGCGGTGGTGCGCACCGACCGCGACGGCCTGGAGGAGGTCAGCGTCGCGCTGGTGCGCGCGCGGGTGGGCGACGCCATCCTGGTGCACGCCGGCGAGGCGATCGCGGTGCTGCATGGTGAGCTGCCGTGACCGACCCCTCCGGCGACATGCAGGCGCTGTACCCCTTCCTGTACGCCGACGCCGCCGACCCGGGCGCGGACCTGGAGGCGGTGCTGGAGGCGGTGCGCCGCTCCACCGTGGACAAGGCGCAGGAGATCATCGAACTGCGGGCCGCGGTGCTCGAACGCGACGGCGGGCGCCTGCTCGCCTGCGCCGTGCAGCTGGCCGAGCGGTTCGCCGCGGGCGGCCGGCTGCTCGCCTTCGGCAACGGCGGCAGCTCCACCGACGCGCAGGACCTGGTCAGCCTGTTCCTGTGCCCGGCCGGAGACGCCCGCGCGCTGCCGGCGCTGGGGCTGACCAACGACGTCGCCGTGGTCACCGCGCTGTCCAACGACGTCGGCTTCGACGTCATCTTCTCCCGGCAGTTGGCCGCGCTTGGCCGCCGCGGCGACATCGCCGTCGGGCTGTCCACCAGCGGCAACTCCGCCAACCTGCTGCGGGCCTTCGACGAGGCCGCCCGGCGCGGGCTGCTCACCGTCGGGATCTCCGGCTACGACGGCGGGAAGATGGCCGAGCTCAGCAGCGTCGACTTCCTGTTCGTGGTGCCGTCGTCTTCGGTGCACCGCATCCAGGAGGCGCAGACCACGCTCTACCACGCGCTGTGGGAGCTGACCCTGGCCGCGCTGGAGGATCTGGAGCCGACCGGGTGGGGACGGGCGATGAGCGCCGCAAGTCGAAAGCGGAGCGAGGGACGAGCGGAGCGCGGAGGCGAGCAATGAGTACGGCGATGGAGCAGGCCCGGGCGATCGCCGACGCCGTGCTCTACGAGGGCTACCTGCTCTACCCGTACCGCGCCTCGGCGGCCAAGAACCGGGTGCGCTGGCAGTGGGGCGTGCTGATGCCGCCGGCCTACGCCGCGGGCGGCACCGGCGAGCGGGCCGCCTCGCACACCCAGTTGCTGGTGGAGCCGGAGCCGGGCGCCACGCTGCACGTGCGGCTGCGCTTCCTGCAGCTGCAGGCGCGCACCGTGCAGGTGCCCGACAGCTCGGGTGCGGGTGTCCCGAGCTCGGGTGCGGGTGTCCCGCAGGAACGCGGCGGGTACCGGCCGGTGCCCTCGCTGACCGCGGCCGGGGTGGAGCACACCACCTGGGAGGAGGCCGTCGAGTGCGAGGTCGACGCGGTGCTGCCGTTCGCCGACCTGCTGGCCGGGGAGTACCACGCGCGGTTCACGGTGCCCGGCGGCGCGGACACCGAACCGGTCCCCGGCGCCGACGGTGCGCGGATCGTGCGCAGCCGCAGCCCGCTGCAGGGCCTGCTGGTGCTGCGTGCCGACCCGCTGCCCGGCCCGTTCGGCGGCATGCGGCTGGGGCTGTCGGTGCGCAACGGTTCGGGGTGGCGGCAGCCGGCGGCCCGCCGGGAGGAGGCGCTGGGGCACGCGCTGATCGCCACGCACGTCCTGCTGTCCATCTCCCGCGGCGCGTTCCTGTCCGCGCAGGACCCGCCGGAGTGGGCGGCCCGCGCCACCCACGAGTGCCGCAGCGACGGCGCCTGGCCGGTCCTGGTGGGCGAGCCGGGCCGCCGCGACACGGTGCTGTGCTCGCCGATCATCCTCAACGACCACCCGCGGGTCGCCGCGGAGAGCGCCGGGGAACTGTTCGACGGCACCGAGATCGACGAGATCCTCACCCTGCGCACGATGACGCTGACCGAGGAGGAGAAGCGGGCGGCGCGGGCTACCGACCCGCGCGCCGCGCAGCTGCTGGACCGGGTGGACAGCATGCCGCCGGAGTTGCTCGAGCGACTGCACGGCACCGTGCGGTACCTGCGTTCGGTGTCCGGGCCGGGTCCGTCCGGGCCTGGGTCGTCCGGGCCTGGGTCGTCCGGGCCGGGTCCGTCCGGGCCTGGGTCGTCCGGGCCTGGGTCGTCCGGGCCGGGATCGTCCGAGCCGGGGCCGGCCGCGCCCGGCCGACCCCGGCGGGGCGACCCGGCCGAGGTCACCGCACGCCCCGAGGTGCCCTGGTGGGATCCGGGCGCCGACGACTCGGTGTCGCCGGAGTCCGACAGCGTCATCGTCGCCGGGGTGCCGGTGTGCCGGGGCACCCGGGTGCGGCTGTGGCCGTCCCGCCGCGCCGACGCGCACGACATGTTCCTGACCGGGCGGCCCGCCACCGTGCAGGCGGTGCTGCTGGACGTGGACGGCAACCGGCACCTGGCGGTCACCCTTGACGAGGACCCCGCCGCCGACCTGCAGGCCGCCCACGGCCGGTTCCGGTACTTCGCCCCCGACGAGGTCGAGCCGCTGACCGGTGGTGCCACATGAGCGAGCTTGCGAGCGAGCTGACAGGCACAGTGAGTGCGGCCCGGGTGCTGGTGGCCGGCGTCGGCAACGTCTTCCTCGGCGACGACGGGTTCGGCGTCGAGGTGGTCCGCCGGCTGGCCACCGCGGACCTGCCGCCCTGGGTGCGGGTGGCCGACTACGGCATCCGCGGCATGCACCTGGCCTACGACCTGGCCGGCGGGGAGCAGGAGCTGACCATCCTGGTTGATGCCACCAACCGGGGTGACAAGCCGGGCACCGTGTACGTGGTGGAAATGGACATCCCGGCGCCGGCGCCGGTCGGGCCCGAGTCGGAGCTCGGGCCGGCGTGCTTCCTGGACGCGCACGGCATGCAGCCGGACGTGGTGCTGAACGTCGTCCGGCTGCTCGGCGGCGACCCCGGCACGGTGCTCCTGGTGGGCTGCGAGCCGGCCACCCTGGAAGAAGGCATGGGGCTGAGCCCGGTGGTCGCCGGGGCCGTCGAGTCCGCCGTGTCGGTGGTGACCACCCTGGTGACCGGGTACCGTGCCCGGGCCGGGAGGACACCCGTCGGCTTTGTCGGCGGGGGAGGGAGCCGACATGTGCCTGGGGATCCCCGGCGAGGTGATCGAGATTCTCGCCGACCGCCCGGACCTGGCCCGCGTCGACGTCAGCGGCGTTAAGCGGGCCATCAACATCGGCCTGCTGGCCGAGGGCTCGGTGCAGCCGGGCGACTGGGTGCTGATCCACGTCGGGTTCGCCCTGTCGAAGATCGACGAGGCCGAGGCGAAGGCGGCGCTGGAGTTCCTGGCGGACATCGGCAAGGCCTACGACGACGAGATCGCCGCGCTCCGCGACTCCACGATCCTGTGAGGAGGTGAAAGTCGGTGCGCTTCGTCGATGAGTTCCGCGACGCCGGCAAGGCCAGGGCGCTGGCCGCGAAGATCGCCGGGCTGTGCGAGCCGGGCCGGCAGTACAAGTTCATGGAGGTGTGCGGCGGGCACACCCACACGATCTACAAGCACGGCCTGGAGGACTACCTGCCGGAGTCCGTCACGCTGGTGCACGGCCCAGGCTGCCCGGTGTGCGTGATCCCGATGGGGCGGGTGGACGACGCGATCCACATCGCCCGCCAGCCGGGCGTGCTGATGACCTCCTTCGGCGACATGATGCGGGTGCCCGGCGGCGACGGGAACTTTTTCGACTCCAACGCCGAGGGCACTAACATCCGGATGGTCTACTCCCCGCTGGACTCCCTCAGGATCGCCCGGCAGAACCCGGACCAGCAGGTGGTGTTCATGGCCATCGGGTTCGAGACGACCGCACCGTCCACCGCGATGACCGTGCTGCGCGCCGCCAGGGAGGGGCTCGGCAACTTCTCCGTCTTCTGCAACCACGTCACGATCATCCCGGCGATCAAGGCCATCCTGGACTCGCCGGACCTGCGGCTGGACGGTTTCATCGGGCCCGGCCACGTCTCGACGGTCATCGGCTGCCGGCCGTACGAGTTCATCCCGCGGCAGTACGGCCGGCCCGTGGTGGTGGCCGGGTTCGAACCGCTGGACATCCTCCAGTCGATCTACCTGCTGATGCGCCAGCTCGCGCAGGGCCGCTGTGAGGTGGAGAACCAGTACTCCCGGGTAGTGCCGTGGTAGGGCAACCCCATCGCGCTGCGGGCGATCGGCGAGGTGATGGAGCTGCGGCCGTACTTCGAGTGGCGCGGTCTCGGCTTCATCTCGCACTCGGCGCTGCGGGTGCGGGAGGCGTACGCGGCCTTCGACGCCGAGCGGCGGTTCTCCGTGCCCGGCGTGCGGGTGGCCGACCCGAAGGCCTGCCAGTGTGGTGAGGTGCTCAAGGGCGTGCTGAAGCCGTGGGAGTGCAAGGTGTTCGGCACCGCCTGCACCCCCGAGACACCGATCGGCACCTGCATGGTCTCGCCGGAGGGCGCCTGCGCCGCGTACTACAACTTCGGCCGCTTCACCCGCACCCGCGTGCGCGAGGCGAGCCGGGCATGACCCCCCACCACGCCGCCCCCCACCCCGGCACCCCGCACCCTGGCGCCCCGCATCCCGCCGCACCGCAACCCGCTGGCCCCCACCCCGGCGCCCCGCACCCAGGCGCTCCAGGACGGGATTGCGGAAGGCGTCGAGGAAGAGCGCCTCGATCAGGGTGTGCGTGGCCTTGCCGCCGGATCCGTGCGACATGGTGATGCGCTCTTCCCTGACCTTGGGCCGGCGCCGCCGCGCGCGGTCGAT
>JBKOWA010000350.1:0-6195 GCA_046724155.1 Actinomycetota bacterium | reverse complement strand
ACCATGTACTGCACGACCGATGAACAGCAGGCAGCCGCCGAGGGGCTGGCCCAGGGCGTCCGCGCCGAGCTGGCGGATCTCGGTTCCGCCGTGGACGTCGTTCGGCTCACCGACGCCGGGGTGGGCGGCCAGGACCTGCCGCTGACCGTCATGCAGGTGATGGCGCTCAAGGGGGCCGACACCTTCCCGCTGACCCTGGTCGGCGACAACGCCGCCCGGTCGGGGGAGCTGCCCGCCGCCACCGACCTGCGGCACTGGGCCGCCGAGGGCCTCACCGAGTCGCTCGCGCTGGTCACCGACGCGGCCAGCGCCGTCGAGTTCGACGGCGTGTCCCGGGTGCACATCAGCCTGGACGTGACCGACGTCAACGTGTCGCTGCCGTTCTACATGGTGCTGTTCAACGCCCGGCCGGTGAAGCGCCGCGACGACTACGCCAAGTTCGAGCTGGCCGAGCCCCGGCTCAACCTCGCGCTGATCCAGCAGGAGGAGGCCCACGCCTCCAGCGGCCACTACGGCGTCCAGGTCAAGTCCACCGCGGCCGTGCGGGAGGCGACCCGGCGGCTGCGCGCGGCCGGGTTCTCCATCACCGAGGAGGCGGAGACCGCCTGCTGCTACGCCGTCCAGTCCAAGATCTGGGTCGTCGACCCCGACGACAACCGGTGGGAAGTCTTCGTGGTCACCCAGGCCGAGGCGGACGATGGCTGTGACCAGGACTGTATCTGCTACCAGGACATGGAACGCAGCTTCGTGTCGGCGACCACCGCGGCCGCCGTGACCGCCTCGTGACCGCGGCCGGGCCACACCGATGACCACCGACACCGGGGACTCCGCCGCGTTCATCGAGGCCACCTACGAGCAGTTGGCGCAGCTCGGCGACAGCGGCCTGTGCTGTTCACCGATCGAGCTCTACTCACCCGACGAGCTCGCCGCCCTGCCGGAGGAGATCCTGCGGCTGTCCTCCGGCTGCGGGCATCCGGTCGAGGACGCAAGCATCATGCCGGGCATGACCGTGCTGGACATCGGGTCCGGGGCCGGTGCGGACGCGATCCTCGCCGCGCGCCGGACCGGGCCGGCCGGCCAGGTGATCGGCGTGGACCCGTCGGAGTCGATGCGGGAGCGCGCCGTCCGCACCATGGCCGACCTCGGCCTGACCTGGGTCGACGTCCGGGCGGGCACGGCCGAGTCGCTGCCCGTGTCCGACGGCAGCGTCGACCTGGTGATCAGCAACTGCGTGTTGTCGTTGAGCACCGACCCGACGCGGGCGTGGACCGAGATCGCCCGCACGCTGCGGCCGGGCGGCCAGATCGTCGTGTCCGACATCGTGGGCGGCACCGCCACCGAGACGCTCGAGGCCAAGACCCGGTGCGAGACCGGCCTCGAATGGCCTGACTACCAGGCCATGTTGCGACGGCTCGGCTTTGCCGGCATCCGGCCGCTGCGGGTCCGCACGGCCCGCTACCGTGACGGCACCACGGCCCGCAGCGTCACCACCCACGCCTGGCACGGCCAGCCGCAGCCGACGGTCGCCGTAGACCTGGTCCACGACGGCTCCGGCGCCGCCGCCCAGGATCTCGCGCAGGAGCTGGGAGCCACCTTCGGGGACCGGGTCACCGTGCGGCTGCTCGACGCCGCCGACCCGGCCAGCCGTGACATCGTTGCGCTGCTGCTGGACGGCCATAACCAGGCCGCGCCCCCGTCCGGGCCCGTCATCGCGGTCAACGGGATCCCGTTGGAGGTGCCGGCGGAGCACCTCTCCGGCTACCTGCGGGGGCTGCTGCGGGCATAACGACCTTCACCATGCGGTCTCGCCAGTACGGCTGGCAGCACGGCGTCCGGCGCTGCCCCCAGGTGGCCTGGGCTGCTAGCAGGTGGCTACCGGCAGCCGGGTGGGGAGCGTCGGCGCGGCGAAGAACCCGCTCAGGACACCCAGCATGTGCTGGTTGACCCGGTAGTAGACCCAGGTCGCGCGGCGCTCACTGACCACCAGCCCGGCCTCACGCAGCACCCGCAGGTGAAACGAGATCGTCGGCGCGGTCACGTCGAACTCTCCGGTCAGTTCACACACGCACACCTCGGCGTCGCCGTGCGAGGCGATCAACGACAGCAGTCGGAGCCGGACCGGGTCGCCGAGCGCCTTGAATACCTTCGCGGTGTCCACCGCGTCCTGCGCCGAGAGGGGATCGGTGACCTGTAGCCTGCGGCTTTCTTCGGCCGGCACAACCCGAGATCTTGCCCGTGACACAACACCATCGTGGCCGGTGACAGCGTCCTTCCGCAATATCACCGGTTACCCACCGCATCCGCTGGGTAGCGCGCCCAGCTGCTGCGGCATCGGCCGCCTTGACACCTGACCGGGTTGGCAGGCAAAGTTGACGTTGATTCGATGGCTATCTAGACAGAACTGGCAGGTCTGGTCCGGACAACCGGGTGCAGCGTCGTCGGCCCCCACTCCGACCGCGACCGCCGAAGTGGCCCGCAGATGAGCAGATGAGGAGCCTCGACGGCCATGATCTCGCGACTCGACGGCCTGCCCGTGGCGGTCATCGGAGCCGGACCGGTCGGCCTGGCCGCCGCGGCCCACCTGGCCGAGCGCGGCCTCGACTTTCTCGTGCTGGAGTCCGGCGACACGGTGGGGGCCACGGTGGCCGACTGGGGCCATGTGCGGGTGTTCAGCCCGTGGCGCTACAACACCGACGCGGCCGCGCGGCGCATGCTCGCCACCGTCGGCTGGGCCGAGCCCGACCCGGACGCGCTTCCCACCGGCCGGGAGCTGGTCGACGGCTACCTCGTCCCACTCGCGGGACACCCTGCCATCGCCGCCCGGCTGCGGCTGCGGACCCGGGTGGCGGCCATCACCCGGGTGGGCTACGACCGGGTCCGCAGCGCCGGCCGGGAGACGGCCCCGTTCCTGCTCCGCACGCGTACCGCCGACGGCGAGGTGGGCGAGGTCGAGGCCCGCGCGGTGATCGACGCCGCCGGCACCTGGGGGGCACCCAACGTGCTCGGCGGGGACGGGCTGCCCGCGCTCGGCGAGGTCGAGAACGCCGACCGGATCACGCCGGCCCTGCCCGATGTGCTCGGCGCCCAGCGCCATCGCTTCGCCGGGCGGCACACCGTCGTGGTCGGCGCCGGTCACTCGGCCGCGACCACCCTGCTGGAGCTGGTCACGCTCGCCGAGACCGAGCCCGGCACCACGGTCACCTGGGCCATCCGCGCTGGTTCCGCCACCCGGGCGTACGGGGGTGGCGAGGCCGACGCGCTGCCAGCCCGGGGCGCCATCGGCAGCCGGCTGCGCTCGCAGGTCCAGGCCGGCCGGGTCGGCCTGGTCACCGGCTTTCCCGTCCGGACCGTCACGCCGGTGGCGAACGGCGGCCTGGAGCTGACCGGTCGCGCGGCGGACGGTACGGAGCAGAAGCTGACCGCCGACGTGGTGGTCAACGCCACCGGCTTCCGGCCCGACCACAGCATCGCTGCCGAGCTGCGCCTGGACCTCGACCCCATCCTCGGCTCGACCCGCGTCCTCGCCCCGCTCATCGACCCCAACCAGCACTCCTGTGGCACGGTCCCGCCGCACGGGGTTGACGAGCTCGCCCACCCCGAACCCGGCTACTACGCCGTCGGCGCCAAGAGCTATGGCCGGGCCCCCACCTTCCTGCTCGCCACCGGCTACGAACAGGTGCGGTCCGTCGTCGCCGCGCTCGCCGGCGACTGGGCCGCCGCCCGCCTCGTCGAGCTCGACCTACCAGAGACCGGGGTATGCATCACCACCCCCGTCGTCGATGGCGAGGCCTGCTGCGTGACCCCGCCCGAGTCCGCGCCAGCGGAGCGGTCGCCGGTCGCCGCGGCCGCCCAGGGCACCAGCGCGGGCCAGGTCACATTGCTGCCGGTCGTCGAACGACCAGGCAGCACCTGCTGCTGAGGTATCCACACCAGACGACCAGGCAGCCGCGCTACAGACCCTCCCCGCCGGGGCCGGCCCAGGACCGCCAGCCCCTCGGGGCGGCCGGTCGACGGATGCTCGCCGCGCTCGCGCTGACCCAGACGATCGGCTACGGCGTGCTGTACTACGCGTTCGCGGTTGTGCTCAACCCGATCGCCACCGACCTGCGCACGAGCACGGCCGCAGTGACCGGCGCGCTGACCCTGGCCGTCCTCACCACCGCGACGGCGGCGGTGCCGGTCGGGCGCTGGCTCGACCGGCACAGCGGGCGTGCGCTCATGACCGCCGGCTCGGTCCTCGGTGCCGGCGCCGTCGCGGCATGGTCACAGGTCCACAGCATCGTCGAGCTGTACCTGGTCTTCGCCGTCATCGGGGCCGCGTCGGCGATGGTGCTCTACGAGCCCGCGTTCGCCGTCATCGTCGCGCGCGTCCCGCCGTACCGGCGGTCCTCGGCCCTGCTGG
This sequence comes from Actinomycetota bacterium, assembly GCA_046724155.1. Classification (GTDB taxonomy): domain Bacteria; phylum Actinomycetota; class Actinomycetes; order Mycobacteriales; family JACQDL01; genus JBKOWA01. The sequence continues at coordinate 1,793 of JBKOWA010000350.1, read as the reverse complement.
CGGTCACCATCGTGGCCGGCTTCGCCAGCAGCATCTTCTTCCCGCTCACCGGGGTCCTCGTCGCCCGGCTTGGCTGGCGGGTGACGCTGCTCGTCCTCGCCGCCCTGTTCGGCGCCATCACCATCCCGCTGCACGCCTGCGCGCTGCCGGCCGGCTCGGCCCCCCACGCCCCAGCCGACGCTCCAGCCGACACCCCAGCCGCCGCGTCGGGCCGCCCGGCCGCCCTGAGGGATCCCGGCTTCTGGCTGCTCACCGCCGCGTTCACCGCCCACACCGGCGCCGTCGCGGTCATGTCAGTGCACCTTGTCGCGTACCTCGTCCGGCTGGGCCATCCACCGGGGTTCGCCGCCACCGTCGCCGGCGCGCTCGGCGCGCTGTCCGTCACCGGCCGGGTCACCACCACCGGGCTGAGCCGCCGCTGGTCCATCTCCGCGGTCACGGCCGTCATCTTCATTCTTCAGGCCATCGCCGTCGCGCTGCTGCCCGCGGTCGGCTCCAGCCACGCCGGCGCCCTGACGTGCGTGGTCGTCTTCGGTCTCGGCTTCGGGGTCGGCACCATCGCCCGCCCGGCCATCCTCGCCGACCGGTACGGTGCGGCGGGCTACGCGGGCATCGCCGGGATGGTCGCCCTGCCGGCCACCCTTGCCAAGGCCGCTGCTCCGCTTGCCGCCGCGATGCTGGCCACCAGCATCGGCGGGTACGCCATCGTCATGGCCGCGACCGCCATCGCCTGCGCCGCCGCCGGCGGACTACTCGGCATCGCCGCACGGCAACGACCGGGCGCGCGCGTGCGGCGCTCGGCTGCTGGCAACGCGCACCGTTAGCCCCGCGTGGCCTCGGCCACCTGGGCTGGCCGGTCGGGGTGAGTCGCGGTCGGTGGTGGCGCGCCAGCGGCCTCGGCTGCCGGTCACCATCGACGCCTACGCGATGACCTCTGCCCGGGTCTGGCTGGCCGGTACACCTGGCCAGCCGGCCGCCCGCCGGTTCGCCCCCCGAGACGCCGGTGACCGACGATCTTGCCGCTGCCGATGAGCTTGAGCGCCTCGCGAAGGCACCACAGGGAAGCCCCTTCACTGCGGCGTTGACGGCGCCAGTGCAGCCGTTGCCGCACCAGACGCGCGTTCTGTACCGGGCAGTCACGACGTATCCCCGCGGCTACCTGTTCTACGGTCAGCCGGCATGAGGCCGGCCGCCTGGCCAGCCATCCGGCGGTGCCCAGGCTACCCCGCCGACACCGGTTACCCGGTCAGTACCCGGACCCGCGGGTCTACCTGTTCCAGCCGAGGATTCGTGGTGAGGATTTCCTGGGCGCGGACCACTTCACCGGTTGCGAGTAGCAGGGCGTCGGCCAGTGGCAGGGTGGGCTGGGCGGCTTGCAGGCGTGCGGCGGCTCGGCCGACCGGGCGGTCGGCGGGGTGGACCTGGCTGATGAGGTCGTCGATGAAGGTTTCGATGGTGCGGACGGCGTAGGGGGTGGCCCGGTACGCGCCGACCAAGACCTGGGACAGCGTGGTGACCGGGACGATCAGGCGGTTGCCGTCGGCCAGGTGGCGCTGCAGGGCCGCGGTGGCGGCGTGGTGTCGGGTGTCGCTGGTGTCCCACAGGGCCAGCAGCACTCCGCTGTCGACCACTACGGCGGCTTTCATGTGTCGGGTTGCTCTTCCGGTCTGGTGGCGGCCACGATGCCGGGGATGGCTCCGGCGTACTTGCCCAGCAGGTCGGCGACAGGGGTGATCATGATCCGTCCGTCGCGTCGTACCTGGAGGTGGACCCGGTCGCCTGGGGCGAGTCCG
>JBKOWA010000525.1:0-6397 GCA_046724155.1 Actinomycetota bacterium | reverse complement strand
GCGCGGGATTGGTCGTCAGGGGCTTGGCCGTCGGGCTCGGCGCGGGATTGGTCGTCGGAGGGTTGGCCGTCGGGCTCGGCGCGGGCGCAGACGTCGGGCCCGGCGCAAGCGTGGGCCTGGGCGTGCGCGTCTCGGACGGGGCGGGAGTCGGCGACGGGGCCGCCTCGGAGCGCGTCGGGAGCGCGGCCGTCCGCTCCGGGGGGCGCTCCGGGGTCACGGACCCGGTCGGCGCGGCAGTCGAGACCGTGGGCTGCGACGCACTGGGCCGGGTGGCTGCGGGTGGGCCGTTGCCACCCCCGCAGGCGGCGACGCCGACGCCGAGGGCGAGCACCCCTGCCGCAAGCACAACCCGAGACAAGCCAGCCACCCGGACAGCGCACCCGCACCGACCTGTCGTCCACCTCACCCCCCATGGATGAACTGCAGCTCACCGTCTCGAGCCCGGCGCCGGGCCGGTCCCGCACGGGCATCCGCCCCGCCGAGCCCGCCCGCGCCAGCTCTGCCTCGTCGCCAGGATCCCCGCTGGGCGGAATACCTCCGCGGGCGCTAGCCGAGGGCTGAGTTGACGACCTCGCGGGCGTCGTGCTGGAGCTGGGCCAGGTGGTCCGGGCCGAGCCGGGACTCGGCGTAGATCTTGTAGAGATCCTCGGTGCCGGACGGCCGGGCGGCGAACCAGCCCGACTCGGCGACCACCTTGACGCCGCCGATCGGCTCGCCGTTTCCGGGGGCGTGGGTGTAGACGGCGGTGATCGGCTCGCCGGCCAGCTCGGTCGCGGTGATCTGCTCCTTGGACAGCTTGGCCAGCACGGCCTTCTGCGCAGGGGAGGCGGGCGCGTCGACCCGGGCGAAGACGTGCGCGCCGAACCTGTCCTCCAGCCGGGCGTACAGCTGGCTGGGCGAGCTCCCGGTGACGCTCATGATCTCGGCCGCGAGCAGGTCGAGCAGGATGCCGTCCTTCTCGGTGCACCACAGGCTGCCGTCCTTGCACAGGAAGGACGCACCGGCGCTCTCCTCGCCGCCGAAGGCGATCGACCCGTCGCCCAGGCCGGACACGAACCACTTGAAACCGACCGGGACCTCGACCAGCCGCCGGCCCAGGTCGGCCACCACCCGGTCGATCATCGAAGAGGACACCACCGTCTTGCCGACGGCGGCGCCCCCCGGCCACTCCGGACGGTGCCGGTACAGGTAGTCGATGGCGACGGCCAGGTAGTGGTTGGGGTTCATCAGGCCGTCCGCGGTGACGATGCCGTGCCGGTCGGCGTCCGCGTCGTTGCCGGTCGCCAGGTCGTACTCGCCCCGGTTCGCCACCAGCGCCGCCATCGCGTTCGCCGAGGACGGGTCCATCCGGATCTTGCCGTCCCAGTCCAGCGTCATGAACCGCCAGGTCGGGTCGACGGACGGGTTCAGCACCTCCAGCCCGAGCTTGTAGCGCTCGGCGATCTCCGGCCAGTAGGCCACCGAGGCGCCGCCGAGCGGGTCCACCCCGATGTGCAGGCCGGCCCCCCGGATCGCGTCCAGGTCGATGACCATCGGCAGGTCGCTGACGTACTCGTCGAGGTAGTCATGCCTGCCGACCAGGTCGCCGGCCAGCGCCCGGGCGTACCCGGTCCGCCGCACCCCGGCCAGGCCGGCCGCCAGCAGCTCGTTGGCCCGGTCCTGGATCCGGCCGGTGACCTCGGAGCCGGCCGGGCCGCCGTGCGGGGGGTTGTACTTGATGCCGCCGTCCCGCGGCGGGTTGTGCGACGGGGTGATCACCACGCCGTCCGCGCGGCCGGCCGGCCCGGACGCCCTCCCCTGCCCGGACATGTTGTGCCGCACGATCGCCCGCGACAGCGCCGGGGTGGGCGTGTAGCCGGTCCGGCTGTCGACCAGCACCGGCACGCCGTTGGCCGTGAACACCTCGACCGCGGTGATCTGTGCCGGGGTCGAGAGGGCGTGCGTGTCGCGGCCGAGGAACAGCGGGCCGTCGATGCCCTGCCCGCGCCGGTACTCCACCACCGCCTGGCAGGTGGCCGCGATGTGATCCTCGTTGAACGTCGATTCCAGGCTCGACCCGCGGTGCCCGGAGGTGCCGAACGCGACCCGCTGGTCGCGCACCGACGGGTCCGGATGGAGGGTGTAGTACGCCGCGACGACCTCGGCGACGTCGATGAGGTCGGCGGGCTCGGCCGGCCTGCCGGCACGGGGGTGGGTCACGACATCTCCCGTCTCTGTCCGGTCCGTCTTACGTTCTGTCCGTCTTACGTTCTGTCCGGTTCGGTAGTCAGCTCGTGCCCGTCGCGGAGGCGTCCGTCGCCGCAAGCAGGTCCGTCACGTACCGCGCGGTCTCCGGCCAGCCCCCGACCGCCACGGTGGCAATGCCCATCTCACGCACGGGGTAGTCGTTCCCGCCCTCGTCGAGCCGATCGCCGACGAAGAGGATGTTTTCCATCTTGAGGTCGAGTGCCTCCATCAGCTTGCGCATCCCGTACGCCTTGTCGACGCCTTTCTTGGTGACGTCGATCGAGGTGGAACCACCGCTGCGGACCTCCCACTGCGGAATTCGGCCGGCCACCAGCTCGCGCAGGGCGGCCCGCTTGCTGCCGCCGGGGTCCCAGGCGTACTTCTCGGCCGGCGGGGCGTTCTGCCCCAGCGCGGAAAAGGTGATCTGGCTGCCCCGGTCCTCGATGATCGGCCCCCAGGTCTGCTCCCGCCACAGGCCCAGCTGCCGGGCGCCCTCGACGAGCGCGGCAACGATCTCGGCCTTGTCCTCGGCGCGGAAGTCCTCGGCGTAGACCTGCGCCCAGGCGCCGGCCTGCCAGCGGTAGTACCGGGTGCCGCAGGTCGGCATGAGGTGCCGCTTCACCTTCAGCTCGTCGGGCACGTCCAGGCGCGCCAGCACCTGGCCCTCGAACTGCTCGAACCGGCCACCGGAAATGACGCAGACCTCGAACCGCTCCAGCAGGCGGCCGAGCAGCGTCGCCATTTCGGGGTCAATGGGGGATTTCGAAACAGCGAGCGTGTCGTCGAGGTCGAACGCGATGACGCGGACGTCGCCGGCCACTCCTAATGCTTCGAGGTTCAACGCGAATTCTCCTGCTTCGACACGCGCGGACGACGCAGAATACCATGGGGCCCGAGCCCGCCGCACAGTGTCCTTGGTAGCACAGGCCTTGCTAGCACAGTCCTTGGTAGCCCAGTCCGTGGTAGCACAGCCCTTGGTAGCACGCCACCCGCGGCAGCACACCGCTCTCGGTAACGCAGAGCCGTCCGGCCGGCACGGTGCCCGCAACGAGCGCAGTATCCGCACCGAGCACAGCGCCCGCACCGAGCACAGCATCCTCGGGCTAATTGGGGAATGCGGTCAATCGGGAGAGGGCAGGGCGCGGAGGTGGCCGCGGCGCCCCTGGCCGGTGCCACCGGCCGGCTCGGTGGGCGGCTCCGAGCGGGCCGCCTCCCGGACCGCGTTGGCCAGCGCTTCCAGGTCGTCGGTGGTGGGCGCCGGCAGGGTGAACTCACCCTCGTGCCGCACCACGTCCCAGCCCCGGGGCGCGGTCAGCCGCACCGCGTGCACCTCGCACAGGTCATAGCTGTGCGGCTCGGCGTAGGTGGCCAGCGGGCCGACCACCGCCGTGGAGTCGGCATACACGTAGGTCAGCGTGGCGACCGCAGTGTTGCCGCAACCAGTACGGGAGCAGCGCCGGAAGTGCCTCACGCGGCGTACGTTAGCCTCCCCGACCCGTCCAGCGGGGCAGCCTGGCCCCGTGTCGCGCTGCCTGGTTGCTCGGCTGCCGTTCTTTCCCGGCGGCGGTGTCACTCGCGGTCGCCGCCCCCGGGGATCGGTGCTGCCCGATCGGTGCTGCCGGACGAGTCCCGCCGATGCGGGTACAGTGCCGCGCATGGCCACCCGCCCGGCCGGACCGGGCCGCCCGGGGCTGCCCCGTCGGCGGCGGGACCGGCGTGGCCGCGGTCTGCGTGGCCGGCTGGTGCCGCCGACCGTGCCACTGGCCAAGAGCCGGGCCGAGCAGTTCGACGAGCTGGTGCTGGACGCTGTCGAGCACCTGGAGGAGCGCTGGGAAAACGCGCTGTCCCAGGTGGAGTTCGCGGTGGAGGACGTGCCGTACGTGACACACACCTCGCCGGACGAGGTGGTCTACGGCACCGATGTGGTAGAGGACGGCAACGTGCCGCTGGCCCGGCTCATCCAGGCCGAGCGGGACCGCAGCGGGGCCACCGTCCCGGCCCGGATCGTGCTCTACCGGCGACCGCTGGAAGCGCGGGCGGTAGACCGGCTCGACCTGGCCGACCTGGTGCACGACGTGGTGGTCGAGCAGGTGGCGAACCTGCTCGGGCTGGACCCGGACGAGGTCGACCCGGAGTAGCGGCCGGGCCGTTCAGACCGCCAAGCGACTCCCGGGCCGGCGCCGAAGGCCGACCCGAGGGTTCAGACTGCCTGGCGACCCGTCGGCCGGCGCAGGAGGCCGACCGGGCCCGTTCACCTGGCCGTTCACACGGCCTGGCGACGCAGCCGGCGCCGCTCCCGCTCCGACATCCCGCCCCAGATGCCGAACCGCTCGTCGTGCGCCAGCGCGTACTCCAGGCATTCGGCTCGGACCTCGCAGCCGGAGCAGATCTTCTTCGCCTCCCGGGTCGATCCGCCCTTCTCCGGGAAGAACGCCTCCGGGTCGGTCTGGGCGCAGAGCGCGCGCTCCTGCCAGTCCAGCTCCTGTTCGCCACACCCGTACTGATCGTCCCGATCGTCAACCACGGTGTGCCGTAGGGGCTCACTCATCGTGGGGCCCTCCCTACCTCGACCCGCCCCGTGAAACTCCGGTGAGGAATGACACGCTTGTGATTACACACGTGTCGTTACCGCGAAGTCAACTCGGGATCTGCTAGACATCGAAGATTTGGATCAAGTAGGGCATCGCTCGACCGGGTGAGCTGCCGGGGCCGAACCGGGAGCCGTCCCGCTCACCAGGCGGAACGGCCCTCCCCGGGCGCGGGTTCCCCCGGTCCGGTACGTGCAACCCGTCGTACGTCACACCTCCGGACACTCCCGGTTGGGCCCCCCGTCCGGTGGGTGCAACCCCCGTCGTACGTCACACCACCGGCAGGAACACCCGCCCCTCGGCAGTACCGCGGCGGTGCGGCGGCACCTCGCCGTAGGTCGTGGTGCGCTGCCGGACCGGCCGGCCGATCCCGGCCGCGATCTCGGTCAGCTGCTCGACGGTCTTGGCCGAGCCGTGCCGGCTGCCGGCCATCCGGCTGATCGTCTCCTCCATCAGCGTGCCGCCGAGGTCGTTCGCGCCGCCGGCCAGCATGGTCCGGGTGCCGTCGACGCCGAGCTTCACCCAGGACGTCTGGATGTTGTCGATCCGGCCGTGCAGCAGCAGCCTGGCCACCGCGTGCACCGCCCGGTTCTCCTGCTCGGTCGGCCCGGGACGGGCCAGGCCGGCCAGGTACACCGGCGCGTTGTGGTGCACGAACGGCAGCGGCACGAACTCGGTGAACCCGCCGGTCTCGTCCTGGATCCGGGCCAGCAGCCGCAGGTGCGCCAGCCAGTGCGGCGGCCGGTCCACGTGCCCGTACATCATGGTGGCCGACGAGCGGAGCCCGACCCGGTGCGCGGTGCTGACCACCTCCACCCAGGTCGCGGCCGGCAGCTTGCCCTTGGTCAGCACCCAGCGCACGTCGTCGTCCAGGATCTCCGCCGCGGTGCCGGGGATGGTGTCCACGCCGGACTCCTTCGCCCGCACCAGCCAGTCCTCGATGGACAGCCCGGTGCGGGCGACGCCGTTGGCCACCTCCATCGGGCTGAACGCGTGCAGGTGCAGCTCGGGCACCCGCCGCTTGACCTCGGCGGCCAGCTCGAAGTAGGCGGTGCCCGGCAGGTCCGGGTGGATGCCGCCCTGCATGCAGACCTCGGTGGCGCCGAGCTCCCAGGCCTGGCTGGCGCGCTCGCCCACCTCGGCCAGCGACAGCGTGTACGCGTCCGCGTCCCCGGCCCGCTGCGCGAACGCGCAGAACCGGCACCCGGTGTAGCAGACGTTGGTGAAGTTGACGTTCCGGTTCACCACGTAGCTGACCTCGTCGCCGACGGTGTCCCGGCGCACCGCGTCGGCCAGCGCGGCCAGCGCCTCCAGCGCCGGCCCGTCCGCGTCCAGCAGGGCCAGCGCATCCACATCGGACAGCCCGGCCGGGTCACGCTCGGCGGACCGCAGCGCGCCGTGCACCCCGTCCGCCAGCCGCTGCGGCGCGGACCGGTCGACCCGGGCGCCGACCGCGGCCCAGTCGCCGTACACCTCGTCGAAGTCGCCGCGGCGGTCGGCGCTGCGGCCGGTGCTGTCGATGGCGGCCTGCAGGTCGGTGCGCCCGGTGGAGGCCCAGCCGCCGTCCGGCTCCTGCCAGGGCC
>JBKOWA010000286.1:0-1823 GCA_046724155.1 Actinomycetota bacterium | reverse complement strand
GTTAACCGGCCACACCCACTCGGTACGGGCGGTGGCCGCGGTACCCGGCCCGGATGGGCGGACGCTACTGGCCACCGGCAGCACCGACGGGACGGTACGGCTGTGGGACCCACTGACCGGACAGCCGGCCTGACAACCGTTAACCGGCCACACCCACTCGGTACGGGCGGTGGCCGCGGTACCCGGCCCGGATGGGCGGACGCTACTGGCCACCGGCAGCACCGACGGGACGGTACGGCTGTGGGACCCACTGACCGCCCCCGTCAGCGCCGTTCCGGCAGCACCCGGGTACCGAGCGCGTCGACCTGCAGCCGTCCGGTTATCCGGTCAGTACCCGGACCCGCGGGTCTATCTGTTCCAGTCGCGGGTTCGTGGTGAGGTTGCGACACGAGGTCGCACGCTGTGAGTGAGCTTGTCGAGGAGGTTCGGCACATGTCGAAGACGTAGCTACGGGTTTGTGTTCGACCCGTCCCTACCGTGACGTGCGTGGCCGGTTCCTGATCGGTCGGGTGCGAAGCTCGCGGGAAAGCCCAAGGGCCGTCGATCCAACCGTGGCGGTCACAGGTGAAGGGAAAGGCCGGTATAGGGCGACTATCAGGGAACTCTTGCTGATGCCTCGTCAACAAAACATCCCGGGTTGGGTAGTAGCTGCGGGGTGCCAGGGATCGGCCGTTGAGAGGCGGCAGGCGGCGGCCACGGAACTCACGATGGCCAGCGAACACCGTCATCCCCGGGGTATAGAGAGCGCCCGGCCCGGTCTGGGTCTCACGCGTGGGAAACGTGTAAACCCTGCCAGGGTCCGCCGCGGGTGCGCCGGGTATGCGCGCCGGTGGCGGTAGGCCGACAGTAATGGGGGCGGAACTCCGTCTGGCAGGACAGGGTGCCCAAGAAGCGAACGCCGGCGGCTGAAAGGCAGCAGGAAACCGCAGGTCGTAGTGCCGGGAACTCCTCCCGGGTGGCCGGCGGATAACTGGCCGGATACCGGGGCCTAGTGTGCCCGGCCCTGAAAGGGGTGCTGACGTGGGCAGGTGAGCCTTTGAAAGGAAAGCACAGCATATGCCGGAACCAAGGGACAAGTTGGGCACTTCGGTGAACGGACCTGCGGACCCGAGCCTGGTTTTCGACGGTGCCGCCTGGGATCAGGTGGACTGGCGGGTGCACGAGGAGCGGGTACGGCGGCTGCGGGGCAGGATTTTCAAGGCGGCGAAGGACGGGGACCTGGCCGAGGTCAGGAACCTGCAAAAGCTGATGCTGCGGTCCTGGTCGAACACGCTTGTGAGTGTACGGCAGGTCACGCAACGCAACACGGGCCGGCGGACTGCGGGGATCGATGGGCAGGTCGCGTTGACTGCCCAGGCTCGGGCCGAGGTGGCGGTGCAGGTGCACGCCACACGAAACTCGTGGCGGCCCTTAGCGGTCCGGCGGGAGTACATTCCGAAAGCCGGTGACAAGACCAAGATGCGCCCTCTCGGCATTCCAGTAATCACCGACCGGTGCCACCAGGCCCGGATCAGGAACGCGCTGGAGCCGGAATGGGAGGCCCGGTTCGAGCCCCGGTCCTACGGGTTCCGGCCGGGTCGCGGCTGCCACGACGCGATAGAGTCCTTGTTCAAAACCTTGTGCGGGAAGTCCGCGCGGGTGTGGATTCTTGACGCGGACCTGGCGGGCGCGTTCGACAACATCGACCACGACCACCTGCTGGAGGTGATCGGCGGCTTCCCCGCGAGGCGGATGGTCGCTGGCTGGCTGAAAGCAGGTGTGATCGAGGCCGGGAAAGGGTTCCCGCCCACGTTCTCACCGACGGAGGCGGGAACCCCACAGGG
>JBKOWA010000118.1:0-3716 GCA_046724155.1 Actinomycetota bacterium | reverse complement strand
GCTCCGGGTCGGCCGGCGGCAGCCACCGGTACACCGGGACCTCGAGCACCTGCGCCCCGCCGGACCGCAGCGTGCCCATGAGCTCCGGCAGCGGCCCGCCGTGCAGCTGCACCGCGATCCGGTGGCCGGTCAGGTCCTCTCCGGCCAGGTGAGCGCGGATCTCCTCGACCGTCTCCCCCGGCGCCGCCCACTTCTCGGCCAGCCCGGCCGCGCGCACCGCGCCGGTGGCCTTCGGCCCGCGGGTCAGCAGCCGGGCGCAGGCCAGCCGGGCCAGCAGCGACTCGGCCAGGTCCCAGGTTCGGGCCGCCTCCAGCCAGGACCGGAACCCGATCCCGGTGGTCACCACGGCGTCGTCCAGCGGGGCGTCCACGCAGGCTCGGGTGGCGGCCAGCAGCGCGGCGTCGTCCTCCAGCGGCACGATCCGGACCGCCGGGACGCAGACCACCCGGGCACCGCGCCGCTCCAACAAGCTGGCCAGCTCCTCCCGGCGGCGGTCCGCGGTGAGCGCCACGGTGAAGCCGGACAACGTGCGGTCCCCAACCGTGCCGTTCCCGATCCCCGGGCCGTTCCGGGTCATGGCGGTCCGACCTCGACCCGGCCGCCGGACACCCGCACCGGGTACACCCGCAGCCGCACCGAGTCCTCGTCCAGGGACTGCCCGGTGCTCAGGTCGAAGGCGTTCTTGTACAGCGGCGAGACCACGACCGGCCGGTCCCCCCGGGTGCCCACGATGCCGCGGGAGAGCACGAACGCGCCGCCGAACGGGTCGTAGTTGCTCACCGCCCGCACCGAGCCGTCCCACAGCCGGAACAGCGCCACCTGCTCGCCGCCGACCAGCGCGCAGGCGCCCCGCTCCGGCTGCAGGTCGTCGTACCGGCACACGTCGGTCCACTGCAGATCCAGCAGGGGCTCCATCAGTTGTTCGATCATGTGTTCGCCTCCGCGCTCGCTCCGCTTCGCTGCCATCTCACGGGTCATCGGGTGGTCACCACCGGCAGCGTCGGGCCCGCCACCAGCACCCGCTCGTCGCCGCGGGCCGGCCTGATCTGGCCACGCTCGGGGACGAACACGATGCTGGGGTCGGACTGGTCGGGTGCGTTGATGAAGGATACAAAACGGCGCAGCTTCTCCGGGTCGTCCAGGGTGGCCCGCCACTCGTCGGTATAGTCAGCCACGTGCCGGGCCATCGCGGCGTCCAGCTCGGCGCAGATCCCCAGCTCGTCGTCGACCACGACCCGGCGCAGGTAGTCCAGCCCGCCGTCCAGCGCCTCCAGCCAGGGCGCGGTGCGCTGCAGCCGGTCCGCGGTGCGCACGTAGAACATCAGGAACCGGTCAATGTACCGGACCAGGCTGTCGGTGTCCACGTCGGACATGAACAGGTCGGCGTGCCGCGGCCGGAAGCCGCCGTTGCCGGCCACGTACAGGTTCCAGCCGTTCTCGGTGGCGATCACCCCGACGTCCTTGCTCTGCGCCTCGGCGCACTCCCGGGCGCACCCGGACACCGCCAGCTTGATCTTGTGCGGGGCGCGCAGCCCGCGGTACCGCAGCTCCAGCATGATGGCCAGCGCCACCGAGTCCTGCACGCCGTACCGGCACCAGGTGGAGCCCACGCAGGACTTCACGGTGCGCAGCGCCTTGCCGTAGGCGTGCCCGGACTCGAAGCCGGCGTCCACCAGCCGGCGCCAGATCTGCGGCAGCTGCTCCACCCGGGCGCCGAACAGGTCGATCCGCTGCCCACCGGTGATCTTGGTGTAGAGCCCGAAGTCGCGGGCCACCTCGCCGAGCGCGATCAGCTTGTCCGGGCTGATCTCGCCGCCGGGCACCCGGGGCACCACCGAGTACGACCCGTTCTTCTGCATGTTCGCCAGGAAGTGGTCGTTGGTGTCCTGCAACGTGGCCTGCTCGCCGTCCAGCACGTGCTCGCCGAGGTGCAGGCTGGCCAGGATCGAGGCCACCGCCGGCTTGCAGATGTCGCAGCCGCGGCCGGTGCCGTAGCGGTCCACCAGCTCGGAGAACGTGCCGATCCGGGTGACCCGCACGACGTCGAACAGCTCGGCCCGGGTCATCCCGAAGTGCTCGCACAGCGCCCGGCTGACCGGCACGCCGGCCTCCGCCAGCAGACCCTTCAACGTCGGCACGCAGCTCCCGCAGCCGGTGCCGGCCCGGGTGCACGCCTTGACGCCCGGCACGTCGGTCAGCCCGTGCTCCCCGATCGCGGCCAGGATCCGGCCCTTGGTCACCGCGTGGCAGGTGCAGATCTGGGCGGCTGCAGGCAGCACGACCGGCCCCCCGGCACCGTCCGGGAAGAGCAGGTCCTCCGGGGTGGCCGGCAGCGGCTGGCCGACCAGGGCGCGCAGCGTGGGGTACGCCGCGGCGTCGCCGACCAGCATCCCGCCGAGCAGGGTCTGCGCGTCGTCGCTGACCACCAGCTTCTTGTAGACCGCGCGCACCGGGTCGGCGTACACCACGTGCAGCGCGCCCGCCGCGGCGCCGTGCGCGTCGCCGAAGCTGGCCACCTCGACGCCCAGCACCTTCAACGTGGTCGAGGTGTCCGGGGCGGACAGTTCCGCGGCGCCGCCGGCCAGCCGGTCGGCGACCACCTCGGCCATCGCGTAGCCCGGGGCGATCAGCCCGTAGCAGCGGCCGTCCACCGCGGCGCACTCGCCGACCGCCCAGATGTGCGGGTCGGCCGTCCGGCAGGTGGTGTCGACGAGGACGCCGCCGCGCTCGCCGACCGGCAGGCCGGCCGCCCTGGCCAGCTCGTCCCGCGGCCGGACACCGGCGGAGAACACCAGCACGTCGGCGTCCAGCGCGGGCGCGCCGGCCAGGTGCAGCCGCACGCCTTTCCCGGTCGGCTCGACCCGCTCGGTGCGGGCGTCCAGGTGCAGGTGCACGCCGAGGTCGGCGACCCGCTGGCGCAGCGCCTCGCCGCCGCCCTCGTCCACCTGCGCCGGCATCAGCCGCGGGGCCAGCTCGACCACGTGGGTGTCCAGCCCGAGGTTGCGCAGCGCGGTGGCCGCCTCCAGGCCGAGCAGCCCGCCGCCGATCACGATGCCGGTGCGCCGGCCCTCGGCGGCGGCCCGGATCGCGTCCAGGTCGTCCAGCGTGCGGTAGACGAAGCAGCCCGGGCTGTCCGCGCCGGGGACCGGCGGCACGAACGGGGTGGAGCCGCAGGCCAGCACCAGCGCGTCGTAGCCGACGGTCCGGCCGGCCGCCGTGGTCACTGTCCGGTGTGGACGGTTCAGCGCGGCGGCCGGGTCGCCGAGCAGCAGGGTGCGGCCGGGCTCGGCGTAGAAGCCGTCCGGCACGAGGCACAGCTCCGCGGCGGTGCGGCCGGCCAGGTACTCCGACAGGTGCACCCGGTCGTACGCCGGCCGCCGCTCCTCGGCCAGCACGGTGACCTGCCAGCCGGTCACCAGCTCGGCGAGCCGCTGACCAACCATGCCGTTGCCCACGATCACCAGTCGCATCGTCATTCCCTCAGCTCGTCGGGGCAGGTTGACCGTCCGGAGCGGGCACCGGCCGGAGCAGCGCGCCGACGGTGTCGACGCAGGTGCCGCAGCCGGTGGTGGCCCGGGTGGCCGCCGCCACCTCGGCCACCGACCGGGCACCGCCCTGCACGCAGGCCGCGACCGTGCCCTTGCTGACCTGGTTGCAGTGGCAGACCGTGGCCTGGTCCGGCAGCGCGGCCGGGTCGGCGGTGCCGTCGCCCGACC
>JBKOWA010000485.1:0-4019 GCA_046724155.1 Actinomycetota bacterium | reverse complement strand
ACCGCGGCGATCGCCTGCACCACGTGCTCGACCTTCAGCAGCGCGAGGCCCTGCTCGCGCAGTGAGGCGATCAGGTGCAGCGCCGGCTCGATCTCGGCCGGCCGCAGCCCGGCCAGCACCTCGTCGAGCAGCAGCACCCGGGGCCGCAGCGCGAGCGCCTTGGCCAGCTCCAGCCGGCGGGCGTCGGCCACGGAGAGCTCGGCCGGCGGGAGCTGGGCCCGGCCGGCGAGCCCGACCCGGTCGAGCGCCGCCCGCGCCTCGCGCCGGGCCGCCGTGACCGAACGGCGCGCGCCCTCCGGACCGAACAGCGCCCCGACCGTCACGTTGTCCAGTACGGTCATGCCGCGGAACGGCTTGACGATCTGGAACGTGCGCGCCACGCCGGCGTGGGCGATGTGCCACGGGCGGGCGCCGGTCACGTCCCGGCCCTCGACCACGACCGTCCCGCTGGTCGGGCGTAGGTGCCCGGTCAGCAGGTTGACCAGGGTGGACTTGCCGGCGCCGTTGGGGCCGATGACGCCCAGCAGCCGCCCGGGGTACAGCTCCAGCCCCACCCCGCGGACCGCGTCCAGCCCGCCGAAGCGCTTGGACAGCCCGCGCGCCTGCAGCCGGGGCACCAGGGCTACCGGCGGGTGGGCTGCCGGATGCGTCACAGCCGGTACCTCCGCACGTTCTCCAGCAGCGAGAACCGGCGGGTCCGGGCCGCGTCGCGGACGTAGTTGGTGAACCCCTGCGGGAGCAGGACCACCGCGACGATGATCAGCCCGCCGAGCAGGAACGTGTGCACGCCGGGGTAGCTCTGGCGCAGCCACTCCGCGACGAACGCCACCACCACCGCGCCGAGCACCGGCCCGACGACGGTGCCGGCGCCGCCGAGGATGACCATCACCACCATCAGCACCGTGATGTCGACGTCGAACAGCCGCTCCGGGTAGATGGTGATCTGCTGGAACGCGTACGCCCCGCCGACCGCGCCGGTCACCGCCGCCGAGACGGCCAGCGTCGCCGTCTTGGCCACGGTGGTGTTGATGCCCATCGCGGCGGCGGCGTCCTCGTCCTGGTGGATGGCGCGCAGCGCGTACCCGCTGCGGGACCGGGCGACCAGCAGCGAGATCGCCACCGCCAGCCCGGCGAAGGCCAGGAACAGCAGGTAGAAGCCGTCGTTGCCGAGCCAGCGGGTGGGCGCCTGGTCGCCGACCGCGGGGATCGTGATGCCACCACCGCCGCCGGTCAGCGCCGGCACGTTGGTGACCACCTCGCGCAGCCCCTCCGCCACGCCCAGGGTGGCGACCGCGAAGTAGTGGCCGCGCAGCCGCAGCAGCGGCGCGCCGACCGCCGCGCCGAACGCACCCGCCACCACGGCGGCCAGCGGAAGCACCACCCAGAACGACAGGTGCGCGTGGGTCATCAGCACCGCGACGAGGTAGCCGCCGAGGCCGAAGAAGCCGACCTGGCCGAAGCTGGCGTAGCCGGCGTAGCCGCCGATCAGGTTCCAGGCGGTGGCGAGCGCGACGAACATCAGCACCGTCGAGGCGGTGCGCTCCTGTCCGGTGTAGAGCTGGCTCTGCAGGCCGAGACCGCCGCCCAGCGCGGCCAGCAGCAGCAGCCAGGGCAGCGCCCGCCGCCACGACGGCCACCGGACCGCCGGCGCGGCCCGCACCGACACCCCGGACGCCGACACCCCCGTGCCGACCCTGGACACCGCCTCACACCTCCACCCGGCTGGCGTAGAAGGACCGGCCGGCCAGCCCCTGCGGCCGCACCCCGAGCACGACGACGAGCACCGCGAAGGCCACCGCGTTGACCAGCGTGCCGGGCAGCAGCTGCCCGCCCCACGCCTCGACCAGCCCCAGCAGCAGGCCGCCGTACAGCGCGCCGGACATGTTGCCCAGCCCGCCCAGCACCGCGGCCACGAAGCTGAACAGCGTGAACCGGCCGGCGTCGGCCGGCGAGAACGTGCCGACCGCGCCGACCGCCGCGCCGGCCGCCCCGGCCAGCGCCGCCGCCACGCCGAACGTGACCGCGTACACGTGCGCCGCCTTGATGCCCATCAGCCGGGCCGCGCCACGGTCCATGCCGGTGGCCAGGATCGACTGGCCGATGGCGGTCCGCCGGATGACGTGCCGCAGCGCGATGGTGACGCCGACCGCCAGCAGCGCGGCGACCAGCCGGCCCAGCGGGATCCGGATGTCGCCGGGCAGGGTCAGGGCCGCCTGCGCGTACCCGGTCCGGATCGACCGGTAGTTCGCGGTGAACAGGATGACCATCCCGTTCACCAGGAGCAGCTGAAGCCCGAACGTGAGCAGCAGCGTGATGAAGACCGGCGCGTTGACCACCAGGTTGACCAGGTACCGCTGGATCAGGTAGCCGGCGCCGAACAGCAGCACGGCCGCCGGCAGCATGGCCAGGAACGGGTCCAGCCCGAGCCAGGCGTTCAGCTCGAACGCCACGTACGCGCCGGCCAGCACGAACGCGCCGTGCGCCAGGTTGACCACGTTCATCACGCCCCACACCAGGGAGAACCCGACCGCGACCAGCGCGAGCAGGCACCCCTGCAGCAGGCCGTAGACGGTGGCCTGGGCGAACTGGCTCATGTCCGGGCCGCGGGCCAGACCAGCGCCGCCTCGCTGGCCTCCTTCGGCCATACCGTGACCGGCTTGCCGCCCTGGATCTGGACCACGCTCATCGGCTTGGTGACGTTCTGGCCGGCGGCGTTGAACTTCAGCGGGCCGAAGAACGACTGCTCGTCCAGCCCGGCCAGCGCGTCGCGGACCTTGTCCGGGTCGGTCGAGCCGGCCTTCTCCACCGCCCGCACCATCGCCAGGCAGCCCGCGGTGGCCTGCGCGCCGTGGTACTCCGGGGCGCGATCGCCGAACTGGCGGGCGAACGTGGCCGCGAAGTCCGGCGCCGCGCCGAACCACTTGTCCGAGCCCTTGGTCGTCGTGGTCCACTGGGTGGAGCCGAGCACGCCCTCGGCCGCCGCCCCCAGCGTCTGGGTGAAGTCCGAGGTGGGCGGCGCGACCGTCACGGCGAACCCGCCGGCCGGCCGGATGCCCAGCTCCTTGCTCTGCTTGACCAGCGCGATGCCCTCGACCAGGTGGGCCGAGCCGACGACCACGTCGGGCTGCTTCGCCTTGATCTTCGTCAGCGCGCCGGAGACGTCCGAGGCGCCGTTCGGCACGTACTCGGTGCCCACGACCCGCAGCCCGAGCTGCTTCGCCTTCTCGACACCGCCCTGGGTCGCGGTCTTGGAGAAGTCGTCGTCGGCGGACAGGAACGCGACCGTGGCCGGCTTCGGCTTGGCCAGGTCGACCAGCGCCTGCACCATGCTGGCGGCGTACGCGGTCGCCGGGGAGATCACGCCGAACGTGCGGGAGTACCCCTTGGCGAAGATGGCGTCAGCGGCACCGGAGCTGTCGGCCATCACCTGGCCGTTGCGCTCCACCACGGCGGCGGCGGACGCGGTGTTCGCCGAGCCGTACGGGCCGAGGACCAGCTTGACGCCCTGGTCGTTGTACTGGTCGACCAGCTGCGCGGCGGTGTCCGGCTTGGAGGTGTCGTCCTGGTACCGGAGGTCCAGGGTGAGCTTCCGGCCGCCGACGTTGACCCCGCCCTTCTGGTTGACCACGTTCCGGCAGACGTCGTACCCCTCCATGGTCAGCGTCCCCTCCCGCGCCAGCGAACCGGTCAGCGACAGCGACGCGCCCAGGACGAGCGTGCCCGGCTTGGTATCGGCCGCCGGGGCGTCGCCTTTGGAATGGCCGCAACCGGCCGCGCCGAACACCAGTGTCGCGGCGGTGATTCCGGCGAGTATCCGAGTTCTCATAACTGTCCCACCTTCCGTGTGTTGGCGGTAACCGTAGGAAGGTTGGTGGGTCGGCAGGGCGGCTCCGGCCCCGTTCTTGACGAACTCCTGAGGCAGAATGGCGGATGTGGAGCCGCTGTTCGTGCTGCTGCACAGCCCGTCGCTAGGGCCGGCGAGCTGGGCGCCGGTGGCCCGGGAGCTGACCGCGCTGGGC
>JBKOWA010000519.1:0-10575 GCA_046724155.1 Actinomycetota bacterium | reverse complement strand
GCCACTGCCAGACCTGAGACCGGGCTATCTCGGCGGTGGCGGCGTCCTCCATCAGGTTGAAAATGGCCACCGCGCCGGCGCCGCGCAGCCAGCTGGCCAGGTACTGGATGCCGACGCTGACGTTGTTGCGCAGCCCCTGCTCGGTGATCCGGCCCGGCGTGCTCCGCACGTCCCGCATCTGCTCGGCGGTGACGGACACCTCATCCCGGGTCCGGTCGCGCTGGTTGGGGCGCTCGCCGAGCACCGAGTCGAACACCTCGCGGCACACCGGTACGAGGTCCGGGTGGGCCACCCAGGAGCCGTCGAAGCCGTCGTTCGCCTCCCGGGTCTTGTCCTCGCGCACCTTGGCCAGCGCAGCCTCGGTGACCGCGGGGTCCCGCCGGTTGGGGATGAACGCCGCCATGCCGCCGATGGCGTGCGCCCCGTGCTGGTGGCAGGTCCGCACCAGCAGCTCGGTGTAGGCCCGCATGAACGGCACCGTCATGGTGACCGAGTTGCGCTCCGGCAGCAGGAAGTCCCGGCCCCGGGTGCGGAACTTCTTGATCACGCTGAACATGTAGTCCCACCGCCCGGCGTTCAACCCGGCGGAGTGCTCACGCAGCTCGTACAGGATCTCGGCCATCTCGAACGCGGCCGGGAAGGTCTCTATCAGCACGGTCGCCCGGATGGTCCCGCGGGGCAGGCCGAGGCGCTCCTGGGCCAGGCCGAAGACGTCGTTCCACAGCCGCGCCTCGAGGTGGCTCTCCAGCTTCGGCAGGTAGAAGTAGGGCCCGACGCCGCGGTCGAGCAGCCGCTGCGCGCAGTGGAAGGCGTACAGGCCGAAGTCGACCAGGCTGCCCGAGGTGCGCTCGCCGCCGACCAGGATGTGCTTCTCCGGCAGGTGCCAGCCCCGGGGCCGCATCACGACGGTGGCCAGCTCCCCGTCGTTCAGCGCGTACCGCCTGCCCTCCGGGCTGGTGTACTCCAGCTTCCGGTCGATCGCGTCGCGGAGGTTGAGCTGGCCCTGGACCACGTTCTCCCACAGCGGCGTGTTCGCGTCCTCGTGGTCGGCCAGCCACACCTTGGCGCCGGAGTTCAACGCGTTGATCGTCATCTTGGCGTCGGTGGGCCCGGTGATCTCCACCCGGCGGTCGACCAGGCCGGGCGCCGGCTCGGCGACCCGCCAGTCCCCGGACCGGATGTCCGCGGTCTCGGCGGGGAAGTCCAGCGTCCCGCCCGCCGCCAGCCGGGCATCCCGCTCCGCGCGCCTGGCCAGCAGCTCGCGGCGCCGGCCGTCGAACTCCCGGTGCAGCTCGGCGACCAGGCCGAGGGCCTCCGGGGTGAGGATCTCGTCGAAGCGGTCATGCCAAGGTCCGGTGACCTCGACGCCGGCGGGCACGTTCACGGGCGTCTCCTTGAAGCAGCGGATGATGGCGGGGCCTGGGCGCCCCCCAGGACGTTCCCACCGATCGCCCGCCCGCGCACGGTCAGCCGGTGGGCTGGTAATGGACAGCCAGGGGGGCGGTGAGGGGGCCGTAGAGCATGGTCAGGCCACCGAGGGCGGCGCTGCCGGGTTCGGCGATGTTCACCTCACGGGTGGGGATCTTCCCGCTGTGGCTGTAGTCCATCGGGGGGACCAGGCCGCTGGCGTCGGAGTGCCTGATGCCGTGCAGCGCGGTCATGAGGCCCGGGCGGGTCAGCACGCGCCGGTCGCACGCGGCCTGCAGGACCTGGCCCATGACCGTGGCCTGAGCGTAGCCGACGTTGATCCAGAGCGAGGCGCGCCGGCCGGGGTACCGGTCCTGGAACATCGCGCGGACCCGGGTGGGGCCGGGGAGGACGGAAGCGAACGGGGCGATCGGGGTGGTCACCAGAAGCCGCTGCAGGATGGTGTCCCGAGCCGGGGTGTGCAGCAGCGCCGGGTGGTACGCCGGCGCGGAGGCGAGGAAGGTCGGCCGGTAGCCCATGGCGTCCGCCGCCCCGATCGCCGCCGCGGTCTGGGCCGGGGTCGTGCTCAGCACCACGTGCCGGGCGCCGGCGTCGCGCAGCGCGCCGATCTGCGCGGTGAGGTCGCGGTCGGTCGGCTCGATCATCTGCTCGACGAGGTGCAGGCCGTAGCCGTCCGCGGCGGCCCGGCTGCCGGCCGCGGCGTTCTGGCCGTAGTCGCCGCGCAGGAAGATGTGGCCGATGGTGTCCCCGCGATGCAGACCCTCGTGCTGGGTGAGCCAGGAGATCCCGTCGATCGTTTCGACGTCGTAGGTTGCGCCGGTGACCACCAGGTCGGGGTTGCCGAGCAGCCGCGAGGACCAGGAGGCGGCCAGGGTGAGGACCCGGTCGGCGCGCACCTCCGAGTCCAGCGCCGCCAGCTGCGGGGAGCCGAGCAGCTCGGCGAACGCCAGCACCTTCGGCCGCAGCTCGCGGTAGCCGGCGACCGCCCGCGGCACCTCGTAGCGGTGGTCCCGGACGAGGAACCGGACCTTGCGGCCGCACACCCCGCCCTTGGCGTTGCGCTCGTCCCAGAACAGCGTCCGGCCGACCTGCATGTCCTGGCTCACCTCGGCGAACGGACCGGTCTGGTCGGTCAGCACGCCCAGCGTGATCGTGCTGCCGGTGACCCCCGGACCGGCGGCCACCGGGACCGGGCGCGGCGCGGCCGGGGTCGCCGCTCCGGTCGTCGCGTCCTTGGTGGAGCACCCTGTGGCCAGCAGCAGGGCAACCGCCAGCACACCGGATGCCGATGGCCGGATGCGGCAGGCCGCAGGACGCCTTGGCAACGGAACCTCCTCTGCAGGGGTGCGGGCTGCCCGGAGCCAAGGGGCCTGTGCCGGCGTCGGTCCCCCCTTTGAACCGAGCGGCGGTGCCGGCGAATGCTCCCCGCCCCGGCCGCCGCCTGGCACACCCATCTGGAGACCCTTGCGCCCGACGGCCCGATCAGCCGGTCAGCCGCTTGTCGAGCGTGCGCGCGATCCGGTTCCAGCCGCGTGGTACTGCGGGTCTCCATCGGCGGCGACCAGAACAGGCAGCAGAACCGGAACCGCCGGAGCGGGGCCGACCAGCACCGCAATGGGGAAGAAGCGCCCGCCGGACCCGGGCTGCCACTCTGCCGGAGACCGCCGTTCACCCAGCATCGTGCGTGAGGGGACCCCGATGAGCGACGCACCCCGGATCACCGGGTTGCCGGCCGGGCGCAAATCGAAGTTTGCCGTCCTGGTGTTCTGGCTGCTGGTGTTCTTCGTCGCCGGCCCGCTGGCCGGCAAGCTGCAGGACGTCCAGAAGAACGACTTCGCCGCCTGGTTACCCGGCTCCGCGGAGGCGACGAAGGTCTTCACCCAGTCCGGCGCGTTCCAGTCGAAGGACGTCTTCACCGCCGTCGTGGTCTACGAGCGGCCGTCCGGGTTAACCGCCGCGGACCGGGCGAAGGTGAACGCTGACCTCGGCCGGTTCGCCGGGGTGCCGCACGCGGGCCGGGTCCTCGGGCCGGTTGCGGCGGAGGACGGCCGGGCGCTTCAGGTGCTGGTGCCGGTCGACCTGGGCTCCGGGGGCTGGAAGGACGCGCCCGCGGCGGTGGACCGGATCCGGTCCATCGCGAACGCCGACCGGGCCGGCCTGAACACCGCGCTCACCGGGCCGCTGGTCTTCGCCTCGGACTCGACGGACGCGTTCAAGGGCATCGACGGCGCCCTGCTGTTCGGCACCGTCCTGGTCGTCATCGCGCTGCTGCTGATCACCTACCGCAGCCCGGTCCTGTGGATCCTGCCGGTGCTGTCCGCCGGCGTCGCGCTGACGAGCGCCCAGGCGTTGGTCTACGCGCTGGCCAGGAACGCCGGGCTGACCGTGAACGCGCAGAGCGCCGGGATCCTGACCGTGCTGGTCTTCGGTGCGGGTACCGACTACGCGCTGCTGCTGATCGCGCGGTACCGGGAGGAGCTGCGCAGGCACCCCGACCGGCACCAGGCGATGCGGGTGGCGCTGCACCGGGCCGGCCCGGCGATCATCGCCAGCGCGGCTACTGTCGCGGTGGGGATGCTCACCCTGTCCGTCGCCCAGATGAACTCCACCAAGAGCCTCGGACCGGTGCTGGCGATCGGCGTCGCGGTCGGCCTGCTGGTAATGGTCACGTTGCTGCCGGCGCTGCTGGTGATCTTCGGGCGGTGGCTGTTCTGGCCGGTCAAGCCGCAGCTCGGTTCGGCCGAGCCGACCGCGAGCGGCTGGTGGGCCCGGGTCGGCGGTCGCATCGCCCGCCGGCCGCGGGTGGTGTGGGCGGTCACCGCGGTCGTCCTCGGCGCGCTGGCGCTGGGCGCCACCGACCTGACGGCGAGCGGGCTGACCAACTCCCAGTCGTTCACCAAGGACGTCGAGTCGGTGCAGGGCGAGCAGGTGCTGGCCCGGCACTTCCCGGCTGGCGCCGGGTCGCCGGTGGTGGCGGTCGGGAGCGCCGCCGCGGCCGCCCGGATCCATGACACCCTGGCCGGAGTGCCCGGGATCAGCGGGGTGTCCGACCCGGTGGTGAAGGGTGGCGTGGCCTATCTCGAGGGCACCCTGACCGACCCGGCGGACTCCACCGCGGCCTACGCCACGATCGACCGGGCCCGGGCCGCGCTGCACGCGGTGCCCGGCGCGGACGCCAGGGTCGGCGGCGGCACCGCGGTCAACCTGGACATCCAGCGCGCCTCCCGGCACGACCGGAACGTGATCATCCCGGTGGTGCTGGCCGTGATATTCGTGATCCTGGCGCTGCTGCTGCGGGCTCTGGTCGCCCCGCTGCTGCTCATCGCCACCGTGGTCCTGTCCTTCGGGGCGGCCCTCGGGATCAGCGCGCTGACCTTCCGGCACGTCTTCGGCTGGACCGGCGCGGACACCTCGTTCCCGCTGTTCGTGTTCGTGTTCCTGGTCGCGCTGGGCATCGACTACAACATCTTCCTGATGACCCGGGTCCGCGAGGAGGCTCAGCGGCAGGGCACCCGCCGGGGCGCGGTCACCGGACTTGGGGCGACCGGTGCGGTGATCACCTCTGCTGGCGCGGTGCTGGCCGGAACCTTCGCGGTGCTCGGGTCGCTGCCGCTGGTGCAGCTCGCCGAGATCGGGTTCGCGGTGGCGGTCGGCGTGCTCCTGGACACCCTCGTGGTCCGCTCCGTGCTGGTCACCGCGCTGAACCTGGACCTCGGCGGGCGGATCTGGGCGCCATCCAGCCTGGCCCGCCGGGAGGACGAGCCGGTGCGGCTGCCGGTCACCGGCGGCGAGGACGACCAGGAGCTGGTCGCCTGAGGCAGGCGCGGCGACAGCAGGGGAGCATCGCGCGAGGAGCGGACCGAACGGGGAGCCGAACGTCCAGCACAGCGAGGCGACGGCGCACCGCCTGGGTAATTCCTCGGTACTCGCGAGCACGATCAGACAGGGACCATGCCCGGGGCTCACGCCCCGGGCATGGACTGCCTACAGTAGCATCTCTGTGGACACCTGGTGCGGCGCCAGCTAGCACAACGATCTTCGTTCTAGCTCAAATGCCCAGGTCAGGCGGCCTGTTCGGGGTGGGCGCGCTCGGCAGGATTCGAACCTGCAACCTCTTGATCCGTAGTCAAGTGCTCTATCCGTTGAGCTACGAGCGCCTGAGGCCGGGCGGCTGGAGCCGCCCTCTTGGCGGAGGCTCCGGGATTTGAACCCGGGAGGGGGTTTAGGCCCCCAACCGCATTAGCAGTGCGGCGCCATAGACCAGACTAGGCGAAGCCTCCCGGGGCCTCACCCGAGGCCACCGGAGCGTCAGGGTACAAGCTGACGGGGGCCTGGGGCAAAGTGGTTGGGCC
This sequence comes from Actinomycetota bacterium, assembly GCA_046724155.1. Lineage (GTDB taxonomy): Bacteria > Actinomycetota > Actinomycetes > Mycobacteriales > JACQDL01 > JBKOWA01. The sequence goes on along the minus strand of JBKOWA010000519.1, from coordinate 4,795 downwards.
CGGAGGCCGCGTGGGACACGCCTGGCAGGCCGCCCGCCGCCAGGAGTCCGGGGAGCCGTGGGTACGGCCGGTCGGGGAGGCGGCCGGGTGGTCAGGGGCGGTTCAGGAGGCGCTGCAGGGGTTTGGGGCGGACCAGGAAAGCCTCGGCCTCGAGCGCCGCGAAGGCGATGCGCGGCAGGTCGCGGGTGGTGGGGAAGGAGATGAACCGGGGCTCCCAGGAGGGCCGGAACTTCAGGTTGAACCGGTACAGCGACTCGATCTGGAACCACCGGCTGACGAAGACCAGGGTGGCGTGCCACATCCGCAGCAGGTAGCCGGCGCCGATCCGCTCACCGCGCTCCAGGGCGGAGCGGAACACGGCGAAGTTCAGCGACAGCCGGGTGACGCCCAGCCCGGGCGCCGCCTGGACCAGCTTCACGATCATGAACTCGTTCAGCCCGTTGTCCGAGCCGCGGTCGCGCCGCATCAGGTCCAGGGACAGCCCGTCGCGGCCCCAGGGCACGAAGTTCAGCAGGCCGCGCAGGGTGCCGTCCTGGTAGGCGGTGACCATCACGCAGTCGCCGTCCGCCGAGTCGCCCAGCCGGGACAGGGCCATCGAGAAGCCGCGCTCGACCGCGGCGCCGCGCCAGGCTGCCGCCACCTTGAGCAGCATGGCGAACTCCTCCGGCGGGATGGCCCTGGCGCGCCGGACCTGCACCGTGTAGCCGGCGCGCTCCACCCGGGCCACCGCCTGCCGGACGCCACGCATCGGGCGGCCCTCCAGGCTGAACGCCGCCACGTCCACGATGGCCTCGTCGCCCAGCTCCAGCGCGTCCAGGTCGGCCTCGCGCCGCCAGATCGTGGCGCCCAGCTCGCTGCAGCCCATCACCGCGGGCACCCAGGCGTGCTGCCTGGCCCGCTCGAGGAACGCGTCGATGGCGCCGGGCCAGGCCTCCGGGTCACCGATCGGGTCGCCGCTGGCCAGCGCCACCCCCGACACCACCCGGTAGGTGATCGCGGCCTTGCCGGAGCAGGACCAGATGGCCGCCTTGTCCCGGCGCAGCGCGAAGTAGCCCAGGGAGTCGCGCCGGCCGTGCCTGGCGAGCAGGTCACGCAGCTCCTGCTCGTCCTCGGCGGTCAGCCGGGCCGGTGGCTGCGACGGGCGCAGCACGAAGTACGCCACCACGAACAGGGTGAGCAGGCCGAGCGCCAGCAGGGCCGCGGTCACGATGTCGGCAGGGCGGTCGCCGCGGAACTTCAGCGGTCCGGGGAAGCCGGCCAGGCCGAGCGCCACGTGCTGGAGCTGGGTCAGCACCGACGGGTGACCGACAATGCGCCCGCGGTTCACGAAAAGCAGGGCCATGCCGAGCCCGATGTCGAGCAGCAGGAGCTGGATGCTGACCCGCGTGGTGTACCAGCGGCCCACCCGGTCGCCGACCGCGTAGAACTCGCGGCGCGAGACGACCAGCAGCACCAGCATGGCGGCCGAGATCATGGACTCCTCGAGGTCCAGGCCCTTGAGCACGTGCGAGGCGACCAGCACGGCGGTCACCCCGACGGCGATCCGCCAGGCCCGGCGCTTGCGCCGGCGCAGCCCGTGCGCCACGTGCAGCAGGACCACGCCGAGCCCGAGGGTGACCGCGGTGGCGATGGCCGACGCCGGGGTGGGGATCACCTGGGTCAGGTCGTGGATCCGGTCCCGCTGGCCGGGCAGCAGCGCGCTGACGATGGTCAGCACGGCGAACGCCCAGACCAGCGCCGCGACGATGCCCGCGGTGCGGCGGCGCGACTTCAGCCAGCGCGCCCTCGCGGTGACGGGGAGTGCCCGCTCGGTATCCATCGGTCTTGGGGCCGGCTTCTCGACAAACCCACCAATGATGGCGCGCACAACCACGTTCTTGCCTCACTCGACCCGAAGAAACCCGGTCGTTGGGAACGCCACAGCGTCCGACCGAGGCCTTTACCGTACTGCCCTGCGCGGCAGCCCGCGGACCTGTTGCGGCGACAGGTCACGACGGGCAGCCGGACGGCGCGAGCGGACCGCTGGGCTCCCGCTCCCCGCGCTGCACCTTACGGCAGCCGAGCGGCAGGTACCGGCCGCCCCGCCAGCTCCACACCATCCAGTAGCGGGTGCCGTCGGCGTAGTCCGGCTGGTCGTCGTTCACCACGGCGAGCACCTCGGCGGTCCCGTCACCGTCAAGGTCGCGGGCCTGCAGGTCCGTGGTGTCGGTGGCCAGCTCACCGCCTTGCGAGAGGTCGGTCAGCGCACCGGTCGGGCCGACGGCGACCACGTTCAGGACGCTGGCGTGGGCGCCGACGCCGGCCACCACGAAACAGTGCCGCAGCTGGTCGCAGGTCGCCGCGGCCAGGCTGGTGTCGAAGAAGACATCGCCGTTGCGGAGCTGGCGAGCCTGCAGTGGCGTGGCTGCGGCGTCCAGGCTGAGCAGGTAGCCGCTCTGCCGCACCAGGTCGCGGTCCGGGCCGCGGACCAGCGCCAGGTGGATGCCGGGCCGCGCGTTGCCGACGACGGCGGTGACCTTGCAGTCCGCGTGGGCGCACGCCGGCACCGCGCGCACCGGCACCGCGGCCAGCGGCGGCGGTGGGGGCGGCGCCGGGGTGCTGCTGGCTGGTGCGCTCGTCCGGGTGGGCGGCACGGCGCTGCTCACGACCCTGGTCGGCTCCGGGCCGACAGCGCCGCCCGAAGAGGTGCAGGCGGCCACGGCAAGCACCGAACCGGCAGCCAGCACCGTCCGCAGGGTACGCACAGCCGGCAGGTTACCCAGGGCGGCCAGCGAGCCCAGATTCGACGCTCGGCTCCGCTCCTCGCCCGGCCACCCCAAAGGGGACCCCGACCGGGCTGCGATGCTCACCCGCTGTCGCCTCGCTGTACTCACTGCTCGGCTCCGCGCTCGCTCCGCTCCTCGCCCGGCCACCCCAAAGGGGACCCCGACCGGGCTGCGATGCTCACTCGCTGTCGCCTCGCTAGACCGGCCCGAGTGCCTCGTGGCGCACCCGTGGCAGGCGCAGGCGGCGGCACTGGGCGAGGGTGGCACGGACCAGCTCCGCGGGGCCGCAGACGTAGACGTCGTGGTCATCCCAGGCGCCGCCGCGTGCGAACACGCCTGCGACGTTGCCGGCCGCACCGATGGGTCGGCCGCCGGACACCGTGGGCACCACCCGCAGCCAGGGGAAGTCCAGGGCGAGCTTCTCCAGTGACTCCACGTCGTACAGGTCGTCCTCGTGCCGGGCTCCGACGAACACGGTCACCTGCCGGCTGGCGTTCCACCGGGTCATGTCCTGGACGATCGCCTTGACCGGGGCCAGCCCGGTGCTGCCGGCAACGCAGACGACGTCCCGCGTGGAGTTCGGGTCGGCCACCATCGAGCCGACCGGGGAGCCGAGCCGCAGGTGGTCACCGGCGCCGGTGCGGTACACCAGCGCACGGCTCACCCAGCCGTCCGGCACGGCCTTGACGTGGAACTCCAGGGTGCCGTCGGGGCGGGGCGCGTTGGCCACGGCGAACGACCGCCACAACCGCGGGCGGCGGGGGCACTCCAGCGCGACGTACTGCCCGGGCAGGTACCGGATCGGGGTGTCCGGCCGGACCGTGAGCACCGCGATCTCCGGTGCCCGCCGCTCGTGCGTGACCACCTGCGCGCTCCGCCAGGGCGGCTCCTCGGCGGCCACGTTCGCCGCCGAGTCGATCATCGCCTGGGCGGCCCTGCCGTACGCGCGCCGCCAGGCGGCTTCCACGTCGGCGTTCCATGCCTCGCTGCCGTACCGGGCCAGCGCCGCGATCAGGCTCTCGCCCACCAGCCGGTAGTGCGCGGGCGTGACCGCGAACTTGCGGTGGTCGCGGCCGAGCTGCCGCAGGTACCGGAGCAGCTCGGGGCTGTCGGCGCACCGAACGATCCTGACCAGTGCCCGAAGCAGGCGGTCCCGCCGGAGGTCGATCATGATGGGAAACATCGCCCGGACCTCGGGGTGGCCGTAGAACAGGTGGGTGTAGAAGTACTGGGCGACCTTGTCTGCCTGGGCCTTGACTGCTGCCCAACTCTCCGCGATCAGCTGCGTGTCGCGTGACATCCGGACCTTCTGTTCGCGCCTGCGCTCCCTCGGGGCCTCGACCCGATGCCGGCCGAGCCTACCCGGCCGCAGCCCGGCCTGTGTACCCGGTGCTCCCTGCCTGTCACGCTGAGTTCCGGAGTTTTCCACAGGACGCGCCGTTGTCCACAGATCCGTCTCGATAGCTGCATCCAGGCCTTGACAGGAGGGACGATGGACGTGGGGTCGCCCCCCTGGGAAGGGCGGGGGCTGCGCGTCGCGGGCTCGGCGGGGATTGTCAGGCCAGCGCTGTCGCCCGGATCTGCTCGAGCAGGGTTGCCAGGCGGTGCCGCGGGATCTCGATCGGTCGCAGGTCCAGCAGCGCGCCGTCTGGTCCGGCGGCGTCGACGATGGCCGCCGCCTGCTGCCTGGTCAGCGGGCGGCCGGCGGCGCGGCGAGCCCGCAGCAGGCCGTCCCGCCACGAACCGGCCAGCCTGGCGTGCGCCCGGTCGAGGACATACCGCACGGCGCGATCCTCGGCAGCCAGCCCATCCGGCGGCACCTGGCCGGCCTCGACGACGGCGTGCCGCCCGTCCGGAGTGCTCCGCCGGAACCGCAGCGCGTACTTGCTGCCGACCAGCGCGACCAGCTCGCCCTGACCCCGTTCGCTGGCGATGTCCGGGTGGCCGTTCGGGACGAGGACGGTCAGCCGGGTCGCCTCCAGCGCCAGCAGCAGCCGCAGCAGCCAGGCCCCCGGGTCGTCGGCCAGGTC
>JBKOWA010000079.1:0-4937 GCA_046724155.1 Actinomycetota bacterium | reverse complement strand
TTGGCAAACCCTGCTGGCGGCGCCCCCGGCGCCCAGACGACGACCGGCGGCGTTGTCGTCGTCGCCGATACAACAGCGGTATCGGCTCCTCCTCCGCCTTGCCGGATCGCCGCCTGGATCACCGGGTGCATCCACCGAGGGCTTACCAACAGGCTCTTAGAGCCAACAGCGCTTGGACCGCCGGCACCGGTCCGGACACGGCAGCGCCGCGACCGGCGGGCCGTCGGCCCTTGGTCGCGGCGCTCCCTCGAGTGCGGCGCCCCTTGTCGCGGCGCGGGGGCCGCGACGAGGTCGGCCGGTCAGACGTGCAGCAGCCGGTTGAAGAACGACCGGTACTGCCGCAGTGCCTGGCGCAGATCCTCGGTGGAGACGTCACCGCCTCGGCTCCAGACCTGCTCCAGGCCCGCCCGCTCGGTGGCCAGCCGCTGGCCGACCTGCTGCATGACCTGCTGGACCAGCCCGTCCGCCTCCTGCACCGCCTGCCGGGGGTCGTCCACGAAGCCGGTCTGCACGTCCTGCCACTGCCGCATCAGTGCGTCGGGGTCATCGACCACGCTGACGTTCCCGCCGTCTGGTTGGCTGACCACGGGGTCGTGGCTGGTAACGGAGTCGTAGCTCGACCGGTTCCGGTAGCCCGGGCCCGCCGGTGCGATGCCGGGCTGCGCCAGATCCGAGGCCTGGACGTCGGAGCGGTCCGCCGCGGAGCCGTCCACCCCGGCGCGTTCCGCCTCGGTCCGGTCCACATCGGTCGGGTGCAGGTCGGAACGGTCGAGGTCCGAACGGTCGAGGTCGGAACGGTCCAGGTCGGAACGGTCCAGTTCGGAACGGTCCAGTTCGGAACGGTCCAGTTCGGAACGGTCGAGGTCGGAACGGTCGAGGTCGGAACGGTCCAGTTCGGAACGGTCCAGGTCCGAACGGTCCAGGTCGGAACGTGCCTGGTCACGGTCGGCCAGTTCCTGCTCGGTCTCGTCTGTGTTCTCGTCCGGGCGCGTCTGTGCCTCGTCCGACCCGCGGTAGTAGGCGGTGCCGTCGGACCGGCTGCCCTCCGCCCCGCCGACATCGTCCACGTCGCGGTCGTAGGACTCGCGGTCCCGGGTCTCGCCGTTCAGGGTGTCGCCGGAGTAGCGGACGTCCGTCTCCGCCTCGTCCGCTTCGCGCCGCCGCTCACGCTCGGTGGCCTCGGTCATCGCCGCTCACCTCGCTCTGCGTGTTGTTCTGTGTGCCGCTGGCGGCCGTTGGTGTCCTCGGTGTCCAGCAACTCGGCGAACAGGTCCCGGTAGTGGACGAACGCGAGCCGCTGGTCCTCGGTGTTGACGTCCTCGTCGGTGCGCAGCTGCACCGCATGGGCGCCGCGGTAGTGGTTGACCACCTCGGGGTGGTCCACCGCCACCAGGTCGGCCTGGCTGTCGAAGTCGTCGGTCGGGTAGCCGCGGTCCCGCATCACCTGGGTGACCAGCACCTCGGCCGACTCCAGAGCAGCCTGCGGCCGGTCCACGAACTGGCTCTGCACCTGGTTCCACGCCGCCAGGTAGCGGTCCCGGACTTCGGGAGCCAGTGGCCGGATGTCAAGGCGGTCGCGCTGCCGGGCCAGGTCCGCCAGCTCCCGCTCGGCCGCCCTGCGGTCCCCGTGGTCCTCGATCCGCCGCTCGTACTCCGGCCCGAACCGCTCCCGTAGCTGCCGCCGTCTTGCCTGCCGTATCCCGACGAACAGCACGAGGGCGACCACGATCACAGCGACCACGATCAGGGCGATAACAGTTCCGTTCATCTCGCCTCCTCGTATCTGGCAAGAGACGTACCCGGCCATTACGCAGGGAAACGGCAGCTCGACGCGGGGTCTTCGTGGTCAGCCGAGGCACGCGAGGTCCGCCGAACCCGCTGAAGGCATCCGTATCCGGACGCAAAGCGGACGACCGACCTCCGGCGAACCCCGGCTAACCAACCGAGCAGACCCCGCAACGCAGGAACCAGAAAGCGCGCCCCCGGGCGGTCAGCCGGCGGGGGCCGCCGGCCGGGCCAGCGAGCGCTGCAGGATCTGCGCCACGTCGAGGACCGCGACGTCCTCGCGTGCGGCCCCCTCCTGCTGCTTCTGGGTGACCGCGTCGGACAGCATCACCATGCAGTACGGGCAGGCGGTGGAGATCACGTCCGGGTCGAGGGCCAGCGCCTCCTCGGTGCGCTCGATGTTGACCCGCTTGCCGATCTTCTCCTCCATCCACATCCGGGCCCCGCCGGCACCGCAGCAGAAGCCGCGCTCCTTGCACCGGTGCATCTCCTGCGAGCGCAGCCCGGGGATGGTGGCCAGCACCTCCCGCGGCGGCGTGTACACCTCGTTGTGCCGGCCGAGGTAGCAGGGGTCGTGGTAGGTGACCTTCTGGTCGACCGGCTGCACCGGCACCAGCCGGCCCTCGTCCACCAGCCGGGCCAGCAGCTGGGTGTGGTGCACCACCTGGTAGTCGCCGCCGAGCTGCGGGTACTCCCGGGACAGCGTGTTGAAGCAGTGCGGGCAGGTCGCCACGATCGCCGGCGGGCGCACCGAGTTGAGCGTCTCCACGTTCTGCTGGGCCAGCATCTGGAAGACGAACTCGTTGCCCAGCCGGCGGGCCGGGTCGCCGGTGCACGCCTCGTTGCCGCCCAGGATCGCGAACCGGACGCCGGCGGTGTTCAGCAGCTCCGCGACCGCCCGGGTGACCTTCTTCGACCGGTCCTCCAGTGCGCCGGCGCAGCCCACCCAGAACAGGTACTCCAGGTCAGCCGGCATCGGCGTGCCGGGCTCGACCCGCGGCACGTCGAAGCCGAGGCCCTCGGTCCACTCCTCGCGGGCGGAGGCGTTCATGCCCCACGGGTTGGCCTTGTTCTCCAGGTTGCGCAGCATCACGCCGGCCTCGGACGGGAACGAGGACTCGATCAGCACCTGGTAGCGCCGCATGTCCACGATGTGGTCGACGTGCTCGATGTCCACCGGGCACTGCTCGACGCAGGCCCCGCAGGTGGTGCACGACCACAGCACGTCGGGGTCGATCAGGCCGCCCTCCGCGGCGGTGCCGACCAGCGGGCGCAGCGCCTGCTCCGGCCCGGACCCGGGCACCCGGCCGAACCCGGACTCCGGCACGCCGTGGCCGTCGTGTGCCCCGCCGTGGCCCGAGCCGTTCAGCTCGACCGAGCCCTCCTCGGGCATCGGCTTGCCGTCGATCAGGTAGGGCGCCTTGGCGAACAGGTGGTCCCGCAGGTCCATGATCAGCAGTTTCGGCGACAGCGGCTTGCCGGTGTTCCAGGCCGGGCACTGGCTCTGGCAGCGGCCGCACTCGGTGCAGGTGGTGAAGTCGAGGAAGCCCTTCCAGGTGAAGTCCTCGATCTTGCCGCGGCCGAAGATGTCGTCGTCCTTCGGGTCCTCGAAGTTGATCGGCTGGCCGTGCGACTCCATCGGCAGCAGCGGGCCGAGCGCCTTGGGCAGCCGCTTGGTGTTGACGTTGAGCGGGGCGGTGCCGATGTGCAGGTGCTTGGAGTAGGTGACCAGCACCAGGAACACCAGCAGCACGCCGATCTGGCCCAGGATGAACACGGTCTCGATCACGTCGTTCGCGGTGCTGCCCAGCGGCTCCAGCGCCTTGGCCGTCAGGTAGGAGGCGAACGCCCACTTGCTGTCGCCGAACGGGAAGTTGCCGGTGTTGATCTGCGCGCCGCGGTAGAGCAGCAGCGTGGCGACCACCCCGAAGATCATCCCCAGGATGACCCAGGCCGGCCCCAGGTGCGAGCCGTAGAACCGGGAGGCGCGCTCCCGCCGGGCCGGCGCCTGCCGGATGCGGAACACGGCGAACACGGCCAGCGCGACCAGCACGGCCACCGCGAAGAAGTCCTCGAGGAAGCCGAGCACCGGCCAGGTGCCGACCAGCGGGATGTGGAAGTCGCGCCAGACCAGCGCTCCGTATGCTTCGATGATCGTCAGGGACAGGATCAGGAAGCCCCAGAACGTGAAGAAGTGCGCCAGCCCGGGGCCGGTCCAGCGCAGCAGCTTGCGTTGCCCGAGCACCTCGGTAAGGTCGGCTCGCAGCCGGGCACCGAGGTCGTCGGTGCGTCCGGACTGCGGCTGGCCGGAACGGATCAGCCGGTACAGCCACCAGACGCGGCGGCCGGCGATGGCGAACGCAACCAGGGTCATCAGCACGCCGATCACCAAGCGGACGGCCACAGTACCTCCTTGCAGCGGGCGACCCGGGCAGAGTAACCGTTGTACCCGCCAGTAGCTTCGGGCGGTCCCCCTGTCCGTTCCCGGATCGTCACACAGGGTTATAACAGCATGTCAGCCGCCTCGCTCTAGGTGCACGGTCGGGCCGGGTGCTAGAAAATCAGCGGTGAGGCCGAGACGCGGCGCCGCAGTCGGGGAGCGACCACATGGCGGATGCACAACCCATCCGGATCCCGATGGAGATCTCCAGACCGCCGGCCGTGTTCGACGTCGTCGTACGCGGCTACGACCGCCGGCAGGTGCAGGAGTACCTGTCCGGCTTGGAGGAGGAGCTGGCCGAGGTGGCCTGGCAGCGCGATGTGCTGGACGGCGAGCGGCAGCAGGTGCGGGCCGTCCGCGAGGAGCTCGCCGCCGAGCGCGCTGCCTGGGAGGAGGAGAAGGCCGGCTGGCAGCCGTCCTTCGCGGCGCTCGGCGAGCGGGTGAACGAGATCCTGACGATGGCCCAGCAGGAGGCCGAGCAGCTACGCACGCGGACCGCGCGCGAGTGTGAGGAGGAGCGCCGCACAGTGGAGCAGGAGACCGGCAGGGCTCGCGAGGAGTTCGCCACCCAGAGCGTGCAGATGAGGGCCGAGCTGCGCCGGGACCTGGACCTGGCGCGGCGGGAGGCGGAGGCCGAGGCGGCGCAGATCCTGCACAACGCGCGGTCGGAGGCGGAGAGCCTGGTCGAGGCGGCCCGGCACGAGGCGGAGGG
>JBKOWA010000456.1:0-2614 GCA_046724155.1 Actinomycetota bacterium | reverse complement strand
CCACCGACGCCTTCCGGCTCGTGTGGGCCGCCAACCCACGCATGCTGATCGCCAGCATCGCGCTGAAACTGGTCAACGGCGCCGGCCTGGCCACCGCGCTCGTGTTCGGCCGCAACCTCATCAGCGACGTGCTCGCCGCCGGCACCAGCGGCCCCGCACCGGGTATCGGCGCGGTCGCACCCCAACTCGCCGCGGTGGTCGCCATCCTTGCCGTCCTCGGCCTGGTGACCGCGGCCGGTCGGGAGGTCCGGGAGATCCTGGCCGAGACCACCACCCGGCACGCCAAGCAAGCCATCATCGACGTCGCACGCCAGGTCGAGCTGTCCGCGTACGAGACGCCGTCGTTCCATGACCGGCTGGTGCGGGCGGCGTCCGGCGAGCACCGGCCGATCCAGATGGTCGACGGGCTGATCGGCACCTTCGGCGCGGTCGCCGCCATCGGCGGCATCGTGGTCGCCCTGCTGGCGATCCAGCCGTGGCTGGTGCCGCTGCTGTTCCTCGCGGGGCTGCCGCTGCTGGCCGGGGTGATGAAGGCCGGGCAGGCAATGTTCGGCTTCCACCTGCGGATGACCACCGTGGCACGGGCCCGCTCCTACCTGTACCGGCTGCTGACCGAGAAGGACCCGGCCAAGGAGGTCCGCGCGTTCGGTCTCGGCGACTACCTCAACGGCCGGCACAACGTGCTGTACGAGCAGCACCTGGCCGAGCTCCGCAAGACCGTACGGAAGCGGTTCCGCATCGCGGTCGGCTCCACCCTCGTCCTGGCGACCACCCTGGGTGCCGGCATGGCCGGGCTGCTCGCCCTCGCGCTGTCCGGGCACCTCGCACTGGCCGAGACCGCCACCGCGGCCGGCGCGTTGCTCATCCTCGGAGAACGGATCATGACGGCCGTCAACGGCATCGGCGACATGTACGAGGCCGGGCTGTTCGTGGAGGACTTCACCACCTTCCTGGCCACCGCACCCGTCGAGCACGGCGCCACCGGCACGCAACCCGCGCCGGCCAGCTTCGGGCGGATCACCGTCGAGAGCGTCACGTTCACCTATCCGGCGGCCAGCACCCCGGCCCTGCGGGACGTATCCCTCCACATCGACGCCGGGCAGGTGATCGCCCTGGTCGGGGAGAACGGGTCGGGCAAGACCACCCTGGCCAAGCTGCTGTCCCGGCTCTACCTCCCCGACGCCGGCCGCATCGCCTGGGACGGCACCGACATCGCCGACCTCGACGCCGACCAGCTGCACCGGCGCATCGCGGTCATCTTCCAGGACTTCGCCCGCTACGACCTGACCGCCCGGGAGAACATCGGCCTCGGCGCGGTCGAGCACATCGACGACCTGCCGGCCATCGAGGCCGCAGCCGTGCACGCCGGCGCCGACCGCTACCTGGCCGCGTTGCCCGCCGGCTACGAAACCATCCTGTCCCCGGAGTACAACGGCGGCCGTGAGCTGTCGGTCGGTCAGTGGCAGCGGGTCGCGCTCGCGCGGGCTTTCATCCGCGACGCGCCGCTGATCATCTTGGACGAGCCGACCGCGTCGCTGGACCCGCGGGCCGAGCACGACCTGTTCTCCCGCATCCGCACCCTCTACCAGGGACGGACGGTGCTGTTGATCTCGCATCGGTACAACACCGTCCGCGACGCCGACCGCATCTACGTCCTGGACCGCGGGCGGATCATCGAACACGGCAGCCACGACCAGCTCATCGCCGAGGCGGGAACGTATGCGGAGCTGTTCACGTTGCAGGCTGCCGCCTACACCGACCAGCCTTCGCCCAACGGGCGCCGGGACACCGAACAGCTCACCGAGTGGCCCACCCCACGCAGCGCCAGGTCGACCGACGAGACCGTGTCCACATAGGCCGGCATGGGGACGGGATGTGATCCGGCGCGCCCCTTCGGGCAGTGTTGCCGTAGCGAGCCGCTGCAGCCTTGTCGGTTCGCGCCGGGCTGTGCGACGGTGGTGGCTCCGTCCGGTGGAGCGCCATGATGATTGCTGACGTCGACGCCTCGCTGGCGGCGTTGCTGAAGGCGGAGGCACTGGCCGGCGAGGCCGAGATTGCCTTCGACCCGCCGACCCAGGAGTGGGCCGCCGGCCGCAGCGGACCGGTGGTCGACATGTTCCTGTACGACATGTACGAGGACAGCAGGTACCGCGGCGTCGCCACTCCGGAACCGGCGGACCGGGCCACGGACCGGGCTACGGCCGAAAACGGCAGCGCCTCGGGCGTGCGTTATTTCCGGCTGTCCTACCTGGTCACCGCATGGACCAAGCGGGTCGAGGACGAGCATCGGCTGCTCGGGCAGGTGCTGGAGTCCCTGCTGGGCTGCGACCACGTCCCGGCCGAGCACCTGCGCGGCCGGCTCCGGGAGGAGCAGGCGACCGTCGGGCTCGGCCTGCCGAACGCGGCCGGCCGCTCCCGGGTGGAGCTGTGGGCGGCCATCGGCGGCCAGCTGCGGCCCTCGATCGAGGTGGTGGCCGTCGTCCCGGTCTGGTACCGCCGCCCCCGCCGGCCGGTGCCGGCGGACGGTCACGCCCCGCCGTCGAGCCGGCCCGCCGGGTAGGAGCGGCTCGCCGATGACGGCGGTGGACGCCTCGCTGCGGCACCTGCGCGGGCG
>JBKOWA010000468.1:0-4555 GCA_046724155.1 Actinomycetota bacterium | reverse complement strand
ACACCCGGGCGCTGGCCGACACCGGGCCGCTGTGGGTGGCGCTGGGGGACTCCGCCGCCCAGGGGCTGGGCGCCCGGCATCCGCATCAGGGGTACGTCGGCCAGGCGCTGGTCCACCTGGTCCGGCAGACCGGGCGGCCATGGCGGGTGGTGAACCTCTCGTGCTCGGGGGCGACCATCCCGGAGGTGCTGGACGGCCAACTGCCCACCCTGGCCGCCCTGCCGACCACTCCGGACCTGGTGACCTGCGGCGTCGGCACCAACGACCTGCTGCGGCTGCCCCCGCCCCGGATACGGGTCCTGGCCCAGGCCCTGATCGGCGCCCTCCCGGATAACGCCGTCCTGCTCGACGTGCCGTTGCCCCGGGGACGGTGGCGGATCGGCTGGTTCGGAGTGCCGTACGTGGCGCGCCTCAACGAGGCGCTGTATGCCGCCGCGTCCGGCAGGGGGCTTCCGGTCGCGTACGTGTCCCGGCACTTCACCCCGCCCTGGGCGGGCAAGTTCGGCCCCGACAACTTCCATCCGAGTGCGGCCGGTTACCAGGACTGGTCCAAAGCGGTGTTGCAGGCCGTGCGCCTGCTGCGGGTGCAACCGCATTTCCGCTACCCACGGTAAGCGCCATTGCACGGATTGCCGCAATCGACAATCATCGCGGTCGACAAATTGGCGACGCAGCCGGTGAAGGGGGGACTACATGGCCCACACCGTGCGCCGGCTGTTGTCCGCTGGGGTGGCGCTGTCCGCCTGTGTCGGGGTGGGGCTGTTGGCGGCCCGTCCCGGCCTGAGCGAGGATCAGACCAGGGCGCTGGCGGCGCGCTACGGGTTCGCCGTCGAGGCGGTCAACTCGACGCCCCCCGGGGCGCAGTATGTGCGGCAGGTGGCGCCCGGCCTGGCGAAGATCGACGGCTGGATCTCGGCGGCGGGGGCCGCGGTGGCGCTGGCCGACCTGCGCGGCACCGGCCGGCCGGCGGACGCCTGCCTGGTGGACCCCCGGGACAACTCGGTCAGCCTGCGGCCGGCGTCGCCCACCGACCACGCCTACCCGCCGGCGGTGCTGCACCCGACCGGGGTGCCCTACGACGCCACGATGGCCCCCCTCGGCTGCCTGCCGGCTGACCTGGACGAGGACGGCGACCTCGACCTGGTCGTCTACTACCTGGGCCGGTCCCCGCTGCTGTTCCTCAACACGGGGGGCCGGGCCGTCCCGCGCGCCGCGGCGTTCCGCGCGGTTGACCTGGTCCGGCCGATGGAGGTGTGGACCACCACCGCGATGGCCCTCGGCGACATCGACGGCGACGGTCACCTGGACCTCCTGGTCGGCAACTACTTCCCGGAGGGCATGCGCGTCCTCGACCCGTCGCCGCAGAACCGGACCGCGATGACGCTGCCGGACTCGCTGGGCCTGGCCCGCAACGCCGGGCGGAACCGGCTCTGGCTGACCCGGCCCACCGGCCGGCCGGACACCGCCCCGGTCCTGACCGACGCCAGCGCCGCCGTGCCGGACCGGATCGCCCACGGCTGGACGTTCGCCTTCGGCTTGCAGGACCTCACCGGTGACCTGCTGCCGGAGGTCTACCAGGCCAACGACTTCGGGCCGGACGCGCTGCTGGTCAACCACTCCACGCCCGGCCACGTCCGGCTGGAGTCGGTCAGGGGCCGCCGGGACATGACCACCCCGAAGTCGCAGACCCTCGGCTACGACTCGTTCAAGGGCATGGGCGTGACCTTCAGCTACCCGAACGGCACCGGCCTGCCGATGATCGTGGTCAGCAACATCACCGACGAGTTCGGCCTGCAGGAGAGCAACTTCGCGTTCGTCCCGACCGGGCCCGGCGGCGACCTGGTGGACGGCCGGCTGCCGTTCCGCAACGACAGCGAGCGGCTGGGGCTGTCCCGCTCCGGCTGGAGCTGGGACGTCAAGGCGGGCGACTTCGACAACGACGGGCGGGACGAGATGGTGCAGGCGGCGGGCTTCCTGCTCGGCACCCGCAACCGCTGGCCGCTGCTGCAGGAGCTCGCCATCGGGGACGACAACCTGGTCCACAACCCGCGGTTCTGGCCCCACTTCGCCCCAGGGGACGACCTGGCCGGGCACGACCCGGACAAGTTCTGGGCGCGCGGGCCCGGCGGCCGCTACGTGGACCTGGCACCGAGCCTGGGCCTGGCCGAGGCGTGGAACACCCGGGCGGTCGCCCTCGGCGACGTGGACGGCGACGGCCGGCTGGACGTGCTGCTCGGCAACCAGTGGCAGGACGCGCTGCTGCTGCGCAACCGCGGTACCGGCGGCCGGCCGGCGGCGGACCTCGCGCTGGTGCGGCCCGGCGCGGCGGGCGGTGGCGTGAGTTCGGCCATCGGCGCCCAGGTCGAGCTGCACGAGCCGGTCGCGCCGCAGAAGGCGCAGTTATACCCGGCGAACGGGCACGCCGGGGTGTCCGCGGCGGAGATCCACCTGGTGCTCGGCGGCGCCGCGGTGCCGGCCACCGTGAGCTGGCTCGACGACCGCGGCCGGCACCGGGCGGACATCCTGGTCACCCCGGGCCACCATGCCGTGGAGCTGCGGGACGACGGAACGGCGGTGCTGCGATGACGACGCTCCCCACGCGCCCGGTCGCCGAGCCGGACCGCCCGGGCGAGCCGGCCGCGGCGCCCGACCGGCCACCGGTGGACGTCCGGATCAAGGCGTTACGCCGGTTCGCCGGCTCGATCACGGTCTTCACGGTCCTCGGTCACACCGTGCTCGGCTTCGAGCCGGCGCGCATCGTGCCGATCCTGTGCGTCCTGGTCAGCTACGCCGCGTCGCTGGCCTTCGAGACCATGGACGCCTGGGCGCTCGGCCGCCGGCCGGAGCACGCCGGCGGCTGGCGGCAGGTGGTGAACTTCCTGCTCCCGGCGCACATCGTCGGGCTGGCCAGCGCGCTCATCCTGTACGGCAACTCCTCGGTCTGGCCGTACCTGTTCGCCGTCGTGGTGGCCAACGCCAGCAAGTACCTGGTCCGGGTGCGGGTCAAGGGCCGGTACCGGCACGTGTTCAACCCGTCCAACTCCGGGATCAGCGCCACCCTGCTGTTATTCCCGTGGGTGGGCGGCGCCCCGCCGTACCAGTTCACCAACTTCACCCACGGGGTGGTCGACTGGCTGATCCCGCTGCTCGTGCTGGTCATGGGGACGCTGCTGAACGCCCAGCTGACCCGGAAGATGCCGCTGATCGCCGGGTGGGTCGGCGCGATCGTGGCGCAGGCGGTGCTGCGCTGGGCGGTCTTCGACCAGTCGCTGGTCGGGGCGCTGATCCCGCTGACCGGTGTCGGCTTCATCCTGTTCACCAACTACATGATCACCGACCCGGGCACCACGCCGATGCGGCCGGGCCGGCAGGTGTGCTTCGGCGTGAGCACCGCGGCGATCTACGGGCTGCTGGTGGTGTCCGGCATCGCCTTCGGCTACTTCTTCGCGCTGACCATCGCCTGCGGGCTGCGCGGGATGTCCATGTTCGCCGGCCCGCGGCTGGCCCGCTACCGGGCGAACCGGGGACGGTCCGACGCCGGTGAGCCGGCCGCCGGCCCGCCGGCCGGGGTGGCCCAGCCCCCCGGGTGACCCCCGGTGCTCGGCGCCGCGTGGGAATGGCCTTCGTCGGCGGGCTTCGCGAGGTAGCCTGCCGTTGCTGGCCTGCGACCGGTACCGCCGGGCGGCGCTTGGGGCACCGGTGTGGCCTTGCTGCGGGGGTTCTCGCCGATTTCGTGGGGGGCAGGCATGCGGGTGGGTCTCGTACTGGTTGCGTTGGGTGGCGGGCAGCGCTTCATGGCCCGGCACCCGGCCGGGACGCCCCGGCTCGCCATACCAGCACGGCCCCGGAAAGGCGCGTGACACCGTGCCCGCTGTGATCACGCTGACCCTGCGGCTGCCCGGTGAGGTGGAGGTGTACCCGGCGCGGCTGCACGCCGCTGCCTGCGCGTTGCTCGAACCGGCCTGGGTCGGCCATCACGACCAGCACAAGCCGTTCTCTGCCTGGCCGTTGGCTGGCGCCTCTTCGGCGGCGCGGTGGCGGCTGGGCTGGCTGCCCGACGACCCGCCGGCCATCGAGACCGATCGGGTGGCGTTCGGCCCTCATACCTGTCAGATCCTGGGGTGCCGGGTCGAGCAGGTCCGGTTCGCCGAGCTCACCGCCACCCCGCCGACTTGGCGGGCCGACCTGGAGTTCGTCAGCCCCTTGTATTTCTCCCGCAACGGCCGGGACCACCCGCTGCCCGACCCCGTCCAGATCCTGCGCTCGGCGATCGACCGGTGGAACGCCCACGCCCCGGACCCCCTGCGCATCGACGATCCCACCAGCCGGGTCCTGCTCGGCGCCGTGCGCTTGGATGCGATGGCGGGGGAGACCGCGACCACGCAGGTCACCGCCACCCAACGGCAGGTCGGCTTCCTCGGCCACGCCCGGCTCTCACTGCCCCGCCACACCCCGCCCCCTGGTCCCGCCGTGTTCGCTGCGTTGCTGCGCTACGCCGACATCGCCGGTCTCGGCGCCCAGACCACCCACGGCTACGGCGCCACCACCCTGCACC